>JALYUM010000068.1 GCA_030853745.1 Pseudomonadota bacterium
GCCACTCGTCGTTTATACTCAGCATATAGCACTACTTCAACACTCAACCGACACTGTTAATTAACCCAGTGTTGCGCTTGGTTCTTGAAACCGCCCATGTAGTACGGTAGGCAAGTAAATTCGACAAGCCTGCTCTGTCCATCAAGGCATATGTTTTGCATGATGGGTATTATACAGACTGGTGAAACCATCACCACTTGTTCCAGGCGGTGCACGCAATAAGTGGTGCGGTGTTGTGGGCCAACCTCCACCTATTGTTCTGGCTTTCGCTAATTCCATTCGCCAGCGAGTGGATGGGTGAAAATCATTTTTCCACTGCACCGGTGGCGATTTACGAGGCGATCCTGTTCATGTGCGCGATCTCGTACTCCATTCTGGTGCACATGTTGACGCGGCATCAGCAAGAAAATCCCGCCCTTGCCGCCGCCATCGGCGCAGACCGCAAAGGCTGGCTGTCGCTGGCGCTGTACCTCCTTGGTATCGGGATGGGGTTCGTCCATCCGTGGCTGGGATTCGGCGTGTATTTCGCCGTCGCGGCTATCTGGTTTCTGCCCGACCGCCGGATCGAGAACCGGCTGATGCACCATTGACGTGTTCCGAATTAGTGCAGTGCAGCATGTCAATACGCCTGTCCATACAGACGTTTTTCCTTGTGACGAATCAATTATTTCCCTGCTATTATCGTCGGCGCACGTCTGCCGGGCCATGCCCGGCGGTTTCTTTTCCAGCCCGTGAAAGTTACAGATGAATCGTCCAAAAATGCTTATCGTCGCCGCCAGCCTCGCGCTCGCCTACGCTTCCACCGCTGCCATCAGCGCCCACGCCGCGCCTGCTGCAGCGAGCGTCCAGGCGGCCGCCCTCGATGCGTCGAACCCGTTCGCCAAACCGAGCACGCTGCCGTTTCAGTACCCGGCCTTCGACAAGATCAAGGACGAACATTTCCTGCCAGCTTTTGCGGCTGGCATGACAGAGCACCTGCGCGAAATCGACACCATCGCCAACAACACCAAGGCGCCGACCTTTGACAACACCATCGTGGCCATGGAGCGTTCGGGCCAGTTGCTGACGCGCGTCAGCACGACGTTCTCGAACCTGCAAGGCGCCAATACCAACGACAAGCTCGACGCGATCGACCGCGAGATGTCGCCGAAACAGGCTGCACACGCTGATGCCATCTATCTGAACGACAAGCTGTTTCAGCGCGTAAAAACCTTGCACGACAAGCGCGCCAGCCTGGGCCTGGACAAAGAGTCCGCTTACTTGCTCGAGCGCTACTACAAGGATTTCGTGCGCGCTGGCGCCAACCTGTCTGCTGCCGACAAGGACAAGCTGAAAGCCTACAACAGCGAACTGGCCAGCCTGCAGACCACGTTCTCGCAAAACACATTGAAAGAGCGTGATGCTTCCGCGCTGGTGGTCAACACGCGCGCCGAACTGGACGGCATGCCGCCAGCCGCCATCGATGCGGCCGCTGCCGAGGCGAAAAAGCGCGGTCTGGATGGCAAATTCGTGCTCGCCATCGTCAATACATCCGGCCAGCCTTTGCAGGCCGAACTGACCAACCGTACCGTGCGCGAGCGCTTGACGGCCGCGTCATTGGCCCGCGGCAGCCGCGGCGGCGAATTCGACAACACGCAGATCGTGCTGAAGCTGGTCAAGCTGCGCGCCGACAAGGCTGCGCTGCTGGGCTACCCAAGCTTTGCCGCGTACTCGCTCGACGACCAGACCGCGAAGACCACGGCCAACGTCAACAAGCTGCTGTCGGAACTGGCGAAGCCTGCGATCAACAATGCGCACAAGGAAGCTGCCGAAATCCAGAAAGTCATCGATGCCGGCAAGGGCGGTTTTAAAGCCGACGCCTCCGACTGGGCTTTTTACACCGACAAAGTGCGCGCAGAAAAATATGCGTTCGACGAGAACCAGCTGAAGCCGTATTTCGAGCTCGACAACGTCCTCATCAAGGGCATCTTTTTTGCAGCCACGAAGGAATATGGCATCACCTTCAAGGAGCGCAAAGACTTGCCGGTGTGGACGCCGGATGCGCGCGTGTTCGACGTGATCGATGCCGACGGCAAGCCGCTGGCGATCTTCATCCTCGACATGTACGCCCGCCCGAACAAGCAGGGTGGCGCCTGGATGAACGAATACGTGTCGCAGTCGTCGCTGCTGGGCACGCATCCGGTGGTGGCCAACCACTGGAACCTGCCGAAGCCGGCCGCCGGCCAGCCAACGCTGCTGACGTACGACGAAGTGAAAACCGGCTTCCACGAGTTCGGCCACGCGCTGCACGGCATGTTCTCGAACGTGAAATACCCGCGTTTCTCCGGGACCAATGTGCCGCGTGACTTCGTCGAGTATCCATCGCAGGTCAACGAGATGTGGACGCTGTGGCCGGAAGTGCTGGCCAATTACGCGAAGCACTACAAGACCGGCGCGCCGATGCCGAAAGAACTGGTCGACAAAGTCCAGGCCGCCAAGAAATTCAACCAGGGTTTCATCACGTCGGAATACCTGTCGGCGTCCTTGCTCGACCAGCGCTGGCACCAGTTGTCGTCGAACCAGATTCCAACCGATGTGCTCGCGTTTGAAGCTGCCGCCCTGAAAGATGCCGGCGTCGATTACGCGCTGGTGCCGCCGCGCTATCGCACGACGTATTTCTCGCACGTGTTCTCGAACGGCTATTCGGCCGGTTACTACGGTTACCTGTGGGCCGAGAAACTGGATGCCGATACGGTCGACTGGTTCACCAAGA
This sequence comes from Pseudomonadota bacterium, assembly GCA_030853745.1. Taxonomy (GTDB): domain Bacteria; phylum Pseudomonadota; class Gammaproteobacteria; order Burkholderiales; family Burkholderiaceae_D; genus JALYUM01. Next base: position 2,753 of record JALYUM010000068.1, read on the forward strand.
GCGGTGGCCTGTCGCGCAAGAATGGTGACCATTTCCGTAAAACGTTGCTCTCGCGCGGCGGTTCGGTCGATGCGATGCAACTGTTCCACGATTTCCGCGGCCGTGACCCGGTCATCGAGCCCCTGCTGGAACGCCGCGGCTTGAACTAAGTTGGCAGTAACAGGGTGGACGGTCAGCCGTTCACCCTTTTTTTATCCAAAACTACAATATCCAGACCACATGAAATCATCCCATTTGCTGTTCCTCGCCACGGCCGCGGCCGTCATTAACGTTGCTGGCGCTGCTGAACCGGCGTCGATGCTCGATGCAAGCAACCCGTTCGCCAAGGAAAGCCCGCTGCAATACAACTATCCTGCGTTCGACAAGATCAAGAACGAAGATTTCGCCCCGGCATTCGCCGAAGGCATGCGCCAGCAGATGGTGGAAATCGACGCCATTGCCAACAACAAGGCCGCGCCGACCTTCGACAACACCATTGTTGCCATGGAACGGTCGGGCCGCTTGCTGAACCGCGTCGGGACGGTCTTCAGCAGCCTGGTCGGTGCAAATACCAACGACACGCTGAACGCGCTCGACAAGGAAATGGCGCCGAAACTGGCCGCCCACAGCGATGCCATCCGGCTCAACCCGAAATTGTACGCACGCATCAAGGCGCTGTACGACAAGCGCAAGGGCCTGCACCTCGATGCCGAGTCGGCTTACCTGCTGGACCGCTACAACACTGATTTCGTGCGCGCCGGCGCGAAGTTGTCGGATGCCGACAAACAAAAGCTGAAGGCATACAACAGCCAGCTGGCCGCGCTGCAAACCACGTTCAGCCAGAATGTGCTGAAGGAAGCGATGGCGTCCGCGCTGGTAGTCGATAGCCGCGCCGAGCTGGCCGGCATGCCGGAAAAAGCCATCGATGCTGCCGCTGCAGAAGGTAAAAAGCGCGGCATGGATGGCAAGTTCGTGCTGCCGGTCGTCAATACCACCGGCCAGGCCGCGTTGTCGGAATTGACCAACCGCGCCACGCGCACGCGCCTGCTGGCCGCATCGATGGCGCGCGGCAGCCATGGCGGCCCATTCGACAACCGTGACGTGGTGCTGCAAATCGTCAAGCTGCGCGCCGAACGCGCGGCGTTGCTGGGCTACCCGAGCCACGCCGCGTACCAGCTGGAAGACCAGACCGCGAAAACCACGGGCGCCGTCAACAAGCTGCTGGCCGAGTTCGCCAAGCCGGCAGTCAACAATGCGCGCAAGGAAGCGGCGGAAATCCAGGCCATGATCGACAAGGAAAAGGGCGGTTTCAAAGCTGGTCCGGAAGACTGGGCGTTTTATAGCGACAAAGTGCGCGCCGAGCGTTATGCGTTCGACGCCAACCAGCTGCGCCCTTACTTTGAATACAACAATGTGCTGGTCAATGGCGTGTTTTTCGCCGCCGGCAAGGAATACGGCCTGACCTTCAAGGAGCGCAAAGATTTGCCGGTGTACGACCCGGACGTGCGCACTTTCGATGTGTTCAATGAAGACGGCACCCAGCTGGCAATTTTTCTGATGGATCCTTATGCGCGCAGCAACAAGCGCGGCGGTGCTTGGGCCAATGCCTATGTGGCGCAAAGTTCGCTGCTGGGCACCAAGCCGGTCATTGCGAATCACCTGAATATCCCGAAGCCGGCCGCCGGCGAGCCGACCTTGATGACGTACGACGAAGTGCGCACGATGTTCCACGAATTTGGCCACGCGTTGCACGGCATGTTTTCGGATGTGAAATACCCGCGCTTTTCGGGCACCCGCGTGCCGCGTGATTATGTGGAATTCCCATCGCAGGTCAACGAGATGTGGTCGATATGGCCGGAAGTACTGGCCAACTATGCCAAGCATTACCAGACCGGCGCGCCGATGCCGAAAGCGCTGCTCGATAAAGTGCAGGCCAGTAAAAAATTCAATGAAGGCTTCCGTACCACCGAGTATCTGGCGGCGTCCATGCTCGATCAAAGCTGGCACCAGTTGGGCGTGAACCAGATTCCCACCGACGTATTGGGCTTTGAGGCGAATGCATTGAAAACGGCGGGTGTCGACTTTGCGCTGGTGCCGCCGCGCTATCGCACCACGTATTTCTCGCACGTGTTTTCGGGCGGTTATTCGGCCGGTTACTACGGTTATCTGTGGGCTGAAAAACTCGATGCCGATACGGTGGAATGGTTCAAGGAAAATGGCGGGTTGACGCGCAAGAATGGCGACCATTTCCGTAAAACGCTGCTGTCGCGCGGCGGAACCGTCGATGCGATGCAGATGTACCGCAATTTCCGCGGCCGCGATGCCGTGATTGCGCCGTTGCTGGATCGCCGGGGTTTGACGGGGAATTAAATCCCGCTTTCACCGCTTAATGCAGAGCCGTCGTCCCGGCGCAGGCCGGGATCCATACTGAATACGCGTGAACTTTTTAGCAAATTTAGCAAGGGTCCCGACTTTCGTCGGGATGACGGTTTTTAAATTGTCAGCGTCTATTTTTACAGCGCCTTACGCAGCGCCTTTACCCGCGCTGCCGAACTCGGAATATTCGGGTTCAACACCAGTGCCCGTTCATACGCGGCCAGTGCCAGTGCCGGTTCTCCCGCCCCTTCGTATGCCTCTCCCAGACTGTCCTGAATATCGCCCCAGCGCGGATCGAGCACGATCCCCAGCTTGAACAGTTCAATCGCGCCCTGCGGGTTTTTCTTGCGCAGCAGTTCGTAGCCGAGTGTGTTCAGTTCCGGCGCGTTGATGTTGAAATCCACCGCCTTCTTGTGCATGTCGTCATAAATCGCGACGGCTTCCTTGAATTGACGGCGCTTGAATTCGTCGACGAAGGCCTGCTTCGACGGTGCGGCCGCCGCCGCGGGACGCGCCATCCAGCTCAGCATGTGCGCCGGGACGCCATTCGCTACCGGCGTATTCTTCAAAAACGCCAGGGCGGTGGCATCCTGCTTCAGGTAAGCATCCAGGAATGTGCGTGCATAGCGGATCGTCCAGTTGTGTGCAGCGGCGACTTCGGCGCGGCTGTATTCGCTAAAACCGGCATCCGGGCCCAGCCGGATGACACTGCCGGCGAAGTGCTGGTGCAGCATCGGCTGCATGATGCCGAGATAGACGTCGGAATACACCATTTTGTTAAGAAAACTGGTGGTGAGAACTTTATCGCGTCCCATGAGCCGCTCGATCGAATCGGAGCGCGAGCCGATCGACAGCATCGGGATGGCGGTATTGGAGGGCGTGACGTAACCAGACTCACCGACCAGCTGCGGGTAATAACGAATCGAGCCGTCCAGGCTGATCAGTGCCTTGACGCGGCTGGAATTGGCGGCGGCGAACACATTCGCCAGGCCGCCCCAGCTGAAGCCGGCCACGGCCAGTTTGGTCAAATCGGCGCCGGGGAGTGTGCTGGCGTACGACGTCAGCCAGGCGATGTCGGCGGCCTGCGCGGCGACGCCTTCGACGTCATCCGTCATACCCTGGGTGCGGGCGCCCCGGCTGGCGCTGGCCACCACGATGTAACCATGGCTGGCCAGGTATTCGCACAGGTCGGCGTTTTCGGCGGCGCCGGCATTGAAGCTGGGCGCGTAGATCACGACCGGGAAATGGCCCGCAGCGGCGCGTGCATCTCGTACCGCCAGCATCGGCGCTTGCGCGGCGGGGAGGTTTTCCCACTGTTTGCTGGCGTTGGTGAGCGCGGTCCCGGACAGCGTGAAATCGTTGGCGGTCAGGTCGCTTTGCAGATAGTCGAGGTAGTGCACGTGGGCAGCGCCGGAAGCCTGTGCAGGGTACCAGACAAGGGTTTGCATCGGCCGCGCCGCATCGGGCGCCGGGGCTGCACCGAAGATCGACAGTTTTGGCGTCGCGCCGCGGCTGGCATCGACCTGCTTGACGATGTGCAGGCCGACCGCGTGCGGGCCGGATGCCGGCGTGAGTGACTGCGCCAGCACTGCGCTGGAGACGGTGATCAGGAAAGCGAAACTCAGGAAAACAATGCGCATGGAAGACCCGGAAAATAGTTGCAATTTTTTAGGTTATTGCATTTCTGATAGCTGATCAATGCATATCGAATGCATATGGCGCAGGTTTTTCGCGGCCGGTGTGTACACTGGATGCCTTCCTGAAGAAAGCGATTGCAATGAGTGTTCAGCCCCTGCACGGTATTACCTTAGAATCGTTGTTAACCCGGCTCGTCGAGCATTACGACTGGGACGGCCTTGCACGCAAGATCGACATCAACTGTTTTACCAATGACCCCAGCATCAAGTCGAGCCTGAAGTTCCTGCGCAAGACACCCTGGGCGCGTCAGCGCGTCGAGGAGTTGTACCTGGAGACGCCGTTTACCGAAACAGGAGCACAGCCATGACCAATGACGACACCCCGAACATTTTGACCCCCTCCTCCGCCACGAGCGCGCTGGCGCTGAAGACGCATCTCCATACGCTGCACCAGAACCTGACCGACGCCGGCGGCGATGTCGACGATGAAACCCAGGATCTGCTGCGCCAGCTCGATACCGACATCAAACAGGTGCTCGAGCGCCGCGCTGCCGACGAGACCGATGTCGACGATTACGGCCTGACGTCCCGCGCGCAAGAGCTGACAGCCCAGTTCGCTGTCAAGCATCCGCGCCTGGAGCCAGTGCTGCGCCAGCTCGGCAATATGCTGTCGAGCATGGGGATTTGACCCGGCAGTGTTGCCAAGTGATTGATAACTAAGCCATTTTTCCAGCATGGGGAGGAAGTAATACTGGTTTTCCGGTACAATACCGCCCCATGAGCTCCCCAATCAATTTATTTGCGACCGTCCCCAAGCGGTCCAGCCGCGCACCAGTTGCGCCTTTTCTCCCCATGTCACGCGCCGAAATGGACGTGCTGGGCTGGGATTCGTGCGACGTCATCCTGGTGACGGGGGATGCCTACATCGACCATCCAAGCTTCGGCATGGCGCTGGTCGGGCGCCTGCTCGAAGCCCAGGGCTTTAAAGTCGGCATCATCAGCCAGCCAGACTGGCATTCGGCCGAAGCGTTCAAGGCGCTGGGCAAGCCGAACCTGTATTTCGGCGTCACCGCCGGCAATATGGATTCGATGGTCAATCAGTACACGGCCGACCGTAAAATCCGTTCCGACGACGCCTACACAGCGGGCGGTGAACCGAACAAACGTCCGGACCGTGCGGTCACCGTGTACTCGCAGCGCGTGCGCGAAGCGTACCCCGGCGTGCCGCTCGTCATCGGCAGCATCGAAGCATCGCTGCGCCGCATCGCCCACTACGATTACTGGTCGGACAAGGTCCGCCGTTCCGTGCTGCCCGATTCGAAAGCCGATCTGCTGTTGTTCGGCAATGCCGAGCGCGCGCTGGTCGACCTGACGCACCGCTTGGCCGCCGGCGAAAACATCAAGGATATCCGCGACTTGCGCGGTACCGCCTTCATGGTGCCGCCCGGCTGGCTGCCGGCCGCCGACTGGGGCGAGACCGGCTCCACGCGCGTCGACGTGCCCGGCAAAATCGATCCGCACTACAGCCCGTACAACATGGCCCAGGACGACACCGCCGCCTGCGCCAAGGAAAACGCCACGCCCGTCGAGAACATCAAACCGGTGTTCATCATGTCGCGCGAAGAACGCCTGGCCATGGCCAAGGAAAAGCACAATAAGACCGTGGTGCGCCTGCCGTCGTTCGAAACAGTCAGTGCCGATCCCGTGCAGTATGCGCACGCATCGCGCGTGTTCCACCTGGAATCGAACCCGGGCAATGCGCGTGCGATGGTGCAGGGTCATGGCGAACGCGACGTGTGGCTCAATCCGCCGCCGCTGCCGCTGCAGATGGACGAGATGGATGGCGTCTACGACATGAATTACGCGCGCGCGCCGCACCCGAGCTACGGCAAGGCCAAGATTCCGGCGTGGGAAATGATCCGTTTCTCGGTGAACATCATGCGCGGCTGCTTCGGCGGCTGCACCTTCTGCTCGATTACCGAGCACGAGGGCCGCATCATTCAGAGCCGCTCGGAGCCGTCGATCCTGCGCGAAATCGAACATATCCGCGATAAAACAAAAGGTTTTACGGGCACCATTTCGGATATGGGCGGTCCGACCGCGAATATGTACCGGCTGGCCTGCAAAGAGAAGACCATCGAGGAATCGTGCCGGCGCCTGTCGTGCGTGTTCCCCACCATTTGCGTCAACCTGGGTACCGACCACAGCAAGCTGATTTCGCTGTACCGCAAGGCGCGCGCCATTCCGGGCGTCAAGAAAGTGCTGATCAGTTCGGGCCTGCGCTACGACCTGGCCGTGCGCTCGCCGGAGTATGTCAAAGAACTCGTCACGCATCACGTGGGCGGCCTGCTGAAAATTGCGCCGGAGCACACGGAAGAGGGCACGCTCAATAAAATGATGAAGCCGGGCATCGGCGCCTATGACGAGTTCAAGGAAATGTTCGACCGTTTCTCGCTCGAAGCTGGCAAGAAGCAGTACCTGATCCCGTACTTCATTGCGGCCCACCCGGGCACGACCGACCTCGACATGCTGAACCTGGCGTTGTGGCTGAAGAAAAACAATTTCAAACTGGACCAGGTGCAGACCTTCATGCCGACGCCAATGGCGATGGCCACGACCATGTATCACTCGCGCAAGAACCCGCTGCACAAGGTGACGGCCGACTCGGAAGTGGTGGAAACCGCGCGCAGCGGCAAGGTGCGCCGTGCTCACAAAGCGTTCCTGCGTTATCAGGACCCTGCCAACTGGCCGATCCTGCGCGAAACGCTGCAAAACATGGGCCGTGGCGACCTGATCGGTAATGGCGACAAACACCTGGTGCCGTCGTGGCAGGCGTCCGAAGATGGCGGCCTGGCGGCGGGCGAGCGCAAGCGCCAGACGAAAGGCGCCGGTACGCTCGACAAATTTGCTGCCGCACCGCGCCGCCAGACCGAGCGCGCAGTCGCGCCATCGCCATTCATCGCGCCGCCATCGAAAGTGCGGCCGTCGATCCTGGATACGATCAAATCCAAGCCGAAAGCTGCGGTACGTAAATAGTGCTACGGGGTTATTGCAAAACAATTTGACTCTGACCCTCATTGGTTTGCACTGGTTTTCAAGCAACGCCGCCTTTCACAGGCGGCGTTTTTGTTTCTCAGAACATCGACTTTGTTACACAGTGTGAATGAACCGGGAATGAACCTTTTCGTGTTGTTTGGCGTTCACGTAAATATCGTGTATCGGTCGACGAAAAGAGGAAACCGTGTAACATAGTTCTTTTGGGAAATAGTTGTTGTGTCGATGATAAGCCGTTTGCGACGAATGCAAACTGTGTGCGGCCACCAGCTTATCGTCAGGAGCGACCTTGCTCGATTTACAAACTTATCTGCTGATCATTGGTATCGGCAATCTCAGCTTTGCCGCGCTGATGACGGCTTACGCACGTGGACCGGGCACGCCGCCGGCACTGCGCACGTGGATGTGGGCGCGCGTGGTACTCGGCATCTGCCAGTCGGCCAGCTGGGGCAACCTGGAACTCGAATCTGCATTGCTGGCCCAGGTGATTGCGCTTGGCTGGATCGCCGGCATGGCGCTCGATCTGTCGGCGTACTGCCTGTTCTTTCGGTACACCCACTGGCGCCGGCCGCTGATCGCGACCACTGTCGTATCGATGGTCGTGGTTGCCGGCGCCCAGTTGTACGGCATTTCCCTGGTGGCACTGATTGCCCTGATTGCGCTGGTAGTGGCGCTCTTTGACTGCGCCATGGGCACGACGCTGTTGTGGCCGCGCGGCGGCACGCCCGCGCTGCAGCGCATTATTGGCATTAACGATGCCGTGCTGGCGTTGTCACTGGTAGTGTGGGTCTGGTCGGGTACGCGCGAGGCCGGCACGCTGGCTCTGGGCAACGCGCATCTCCAGTCGGTCGTGTTCTTTGCCGGTTATGTGCGGATGATCGTCAAAGGGTTCGGCTTCCTGCTGCTGTGCAAACAGGAAGACGACCGCAAGATGCTGCACCTTGCCACGGTCGATTCGTTGACCGGTCTGCTGAACCGGTATGCCTTTTTCGACCAGGCGCAAGCTTTGCGTGACACCCCTCCGGGCACGGCCCGGATGTCCTTGCTGATGCTCGACCTGGACCATTTCAAGCGCATCAACGATAACTTCGGCCATGCCACCGGCGACGCGGCGCTGCGCCTGTTTGCCGACACCGTGCGCACCATTCTGAATGGCCGCGGCATTCTGGGTCGCTTCGGTGGTGAAGAGTTTGTCCTGGCCCTGACCTGTCCGCTGGACGATGCGCTGCAGGTAGCCGAGCAACTGCGCGCGGCCGTGACTGGCGCCTTGCTCGCGACCGAGACTGCGCCCTGCACAATGACGGTGAGCATCGGCGTGGCGTCTCTGGTGGCCGGTGAAACAGTGGCCGGAGGGCTGGAGCGTGCAGACCAGGCGCTGTACGATGCCAAGCGGGGCGGGCGCAACTGCGTCGCGTGGCGCGCCTTGTCGTTACAGGATGTCGAGATCAAACCGGCGATGGGCCAGGCCGGGATCGCTGTGACTGGCCATGAGCATGCCATCCTGCGTGGTTGCGATACGCGCCCGCAGTTCTGCGTCTAACAACGCACAGGCTGCCGCATCGAGACCGTTGTACGGCTCGTCGAGCAGCAGCACCCGCACCGGCAGCGTCAAGGCCAGCGCCAGCTGCAGTTTCCGGTGCTGGCCCAGCGACAATGTATTGAGCGGCTGCTCCAGCACGCGCGCCACGCCAAACGCTTCCAGGCGACCATTCAGTTGTTGCAACGACACCGTGCGATACAGCGCCACGTGCAGGTCGAGCCACTCGCGCGCGCGCAGCCATGGCAGGCCGGGCGCGTCGCCGCCACAATAATGTACACGCAGACGATAGTCGATTGGGTCTGCGACGCTGTCGATGCCATCGATCACCAACCGCCCGGCCGCCGGCAGCAACGCGCCGCCGATCAGTTTCAGCAGCGTGGTCTTGCCGGCGCCATTCGGGCCGCGCAGCCAGACCAGGCCGGCGTGAACATCCTGCGTCAGGCCATGAAACACGCTGTGGGTGGCGACGTGATAATCGATCGCGTCGATGCGCAATACCGGCGCTGTACTGTCAAACGTCATGCTTCGCTTCCTATGGCAGTCAGGATCAGGATGGCGGCCGCCACCCAGGCAATTCTGGTACGGGGCGTGGTGGCTGGCAGCGCGATGAGCACGGCCGGCGCCAGCAACGATAGTGTCAGGTAAATCCGGCCCGCAAGATGCGCGCCGACGCCGCACTGCAACAGCACCGCACACACCACCAGGCTGGGTGCCAGCGTCAACGCGCGTGCTCCATTTTCAAATCGTTTCAATGCCATTGGCCAGCCTGTCATCAACGGATGTAGCACGGCGATCTGCGCACGCGTGGCCTGGTCGCCGAGGTGGGCCAGTAACACCAGCAGGACACTGGTCGACAGGCCCAGCATCGCCGGGGGCAGGTTTGGCACGGGATGCATCCAGCAGGCTGCGCTGACACAGCTTGCCGCCAGCAATACAGACTGGCGCAGGCCCACACCGGTGCCACGCCAGGCTGGCGTCCAGAACAAGCGCCGCCACAGCAAGGCGGTGTGCCAGCGCGGGGCGGTGTAGGGTTGGATGTTAATGTTGCGCGGACCCCGGGCCTGCACGGGGGCGTGGCGCCCACGCCGGTTCAGCAGCAGCGTCGCGCCCAGCCAGGTCAGCACGCACGACAGCATGGTTGCGGCGACGCCAGCGCCGCCATGCATCCAGCCAGGCTGCTGCCACAGCAGGATGCCCAGCGATGCCGCATACGCCAGCGCGAGGGGAGCGATCACCATCGCGGCGACCAGCGCATCGGCTTGCAGGCGCGCGCGGGGTGGCACCGGCAGGGCGTGGAGCATGGTCAGGGCGGGGCGTGGGAGCAAATGGTGGCGCAGCAGCCAGGCGGGCAATGTCAGGGCCAGTGCATGCAAGAAGATCAGGGGGAGCGCTTCGATCGGTGGCAGGTTTGCGGCCAGGACTGGCGGCAGCGCGGCGGTGGCGATCAGGCCAAAGATCAGGGGACCTGCAGCAAGAACGGTGATTTCGAACGAGCCACGCATGGTGGCGGCAATCTGTGCGAGTCCGTGACGGGCGAGAGTAATCCTGAAGCGAACGTATGGATGCATTAGCGCCACGCGAAGAGCAAAAGCTGAATGGAGGAAGGGCCCGACGAGTCGGGCCCTTCCTGGTGCTGGCGGAGCGGACGGGACTCGTCGACATGCTGCCGACCGCGGATTCGCTTGCAAGCGAATCCCTTCGAGTCCCAATCCGCATTGTCCGCAGGGACAATGCTCTTCTATCTCAACGAAAAAAGGCCCGACAAGTCGGACCTTTCTTCTTTTTGCTGGCGGAGCGGACGGGACTCGAACCCGCGACCCCCGACGTGACAGGCCGGTATTCTAACCAACTGAACTACCACTCCGTTTTTGATCGGTACTGCTGATCATGATGTTTCTCTGATTTGGTGGGCGCTGAGAGGGTCGAACTCCCGACCTAAGCCTTGTAAGGGCCTCGCTCTACCAACTGAGCTAAGCGCCCGCATGTCTAACCAGAGACTTCATCCGACGTTTGTCACCACGTCTGAAGAGGCACGAATCATAGCTAACGCTTCGACGTCGCGCAAGGGGTTTTAGAAAAAAAATTTGAAAAGATACGTTGACGATCCCGTCGTCGATTTACTTAAGCAAAGCTTAATTGTTGTTGGCGCGCGCCATTCGCGGCAATTTCCGTTGATTCCCTTGCAATGGCTTGCGGCCATGACAGAAAATATCGCCTTTGCATAGCGGCGAGCATAGACATCAACAAGATGCACTCGACCGTAGCGGGCCATACCGCGGCAGCGCGCTACGGCGTGCTGAATAAAAATTGGCTGGAGACACGGCGCCTACGTAATTCAATCACTCTCCAGGAATTCAGATGATCAAGATGTCCAAGATGCACAAGCGCGTATTGCAAGCACAAGGCGCCATGCTGGCGCTGTCGGCCGTACTGCCAATCGGTTCAGCCATGGCGCAGGAAGTTGCCGCCACCGGCGAACTGCAGCAAGTTGTCGTGACGGCCCAGCGCCGTGCTGAAAACATCAAGGACGTGCCGATTTCCGTCACCTCCCTGCGCGGCGAAAAACTGGATGTGCTGCTGTCCGGCGGCGAAGACATCCGCGTGCTGGCCGGCAAAGTGCCGAGCCTGAATATCGAATCGTCGAATGGCCGTACCTTCCCGCGCTTCTACATCCGCGGCTACGGCAATACCGATTTCTCCGCCTTTGCCTCGCAGCCAGTGTCGCTGATCTACGACGACGTCGTGCAGGAAGCGCCGAGCCTGAAAGGTTTCCCGATTTTTGACGTGGCCAGCGTCGAAGTGCTGCGCGGCCCGCAAGGCACGCTGTTCGGCCGCAACACGCCAGCCGGTGTCGTGAAACTGGAATCGGAAAAGCCGAACCTGAAAAAGGTTGAGGGTTACTACAACTTCTCCTGGGGCACCCACAACACGGTCAATGCCGAAGGCGCTGTCAACGTGCCGTTGTCGGAATACTGGGCCATGCGCGTTTCGACGCTGCGCCAGCACCGTGACGACTACATCAGCAACTATTCCGACCTGGCCAAGACCGTCAAAACTGGCGACCTGGACGGCTACAACGAACACGCCGAGCGCGTCCAGTTCCTGTTTGATCCAAAGACCGGTTTCACGGGTCTGTTCAACATCCATCAGCGCACCACCGACGGCAGCGCCCGCTTGTTCCGCGCCAACCTGATCCAGAAGGGCACGAACGGTTTCGTTGCTGGTACCGACTTGAACAGCATCGTCACGAACGGCCTGAACACCCAGAACCTGAACACGCAGGGCGCCAGTGCGCGTCTGTCGTGGAACATGGGCAACGACATCCAGTTGTTCTCGATCACCGGCTACGAAAAGGTCAAGAATTACTTCAGCCGCGGCGACGTCGACGGCGGCGTCATTGGCGGCCCGGGCATTATTCCGTTCCAGTCCGAAACTGGCGGCGGCATCAGCGGCCTCGAGCAACTGTCGCAGGAATTCCGCGCCGAATCGAAATACGCGGGCCCGCTGAATTGGCAAGCCGGTGTGTACTACTTCCACGAAGATGCGACCGGTTATTCGAACGGCTTCAACAGCACCACGCGCGCCCAGACGTCGAACCTGACCAGCCGCCAGGTCAACAAGGCTTACGCTGCATTTGCCTCGCTGAACTACGCCGTCAACGACAAGCTGACCGTGCGCGGCGGCCTGCGCTACACCGAAGACAAGAAGGATTTCAATACCGTCACGTCCTTCAACGTGGTGCAGGTTGGCCCATCGGGCGTGAACGAAAGCAAGAGCAAGGTCAACTGGGATTTGTCCGGTACCTACAAGCTCACCAACGATGTGAGCGCCTACGCCCGCATCGCCACCGGCTTCCGCGCACCGAGTATCGCTGCCGCGTCCGCTTCGGTGCCGATCACCGTGGCCGATGCAGAAACCATCACCTCGTACGAAGCCGGCATCAAGGCCGACCTGTTCGAGCGCCGTGCCCGCGTCGCCTTCTCGGTCTACGATTACGAGATCAAGAACCAGCAATTGACGGTGGTGGGTGGTACCGCCAACATCACGCGCCTGATCAATGCTGCCAAGACCAAGGGTCGCGGCGCCGAGATCGATTTCGAAGGCAATGTGTTGACCGGTTTGCGCGTGACGGCTGGCGGTTCATACAACTTCACCCGCATCGACGACCCGAGCCTGTCGGTGACCAAGTGCGCAGCCTGCACGATCACTGATCCGGTCAACGCTGCCGGCCGTTATTCCATCAACGGCAATGCATTGCCGCAAGCACCGAAGTGGACCGCCAACGCCACTGCCCGTTATGGCTTCCCGGTGGCCGACGGTGAACTGTTTGTCTTTACCGACTGGTCGTACCGTTCGAAAGTGAATTTCTTCCTGTACGAAGCGGTGGAATTCACCGGTAAACCTCTCACCGAAGGCGGCCTGCGCGTGGGTTATACCTGGGCCGGCGGCAAGTATGAAGTGGCAGCATTCGGCCGCAACATCCTCGACCAGCGCCGCATCACCGGTGCCATCGACTTCAATAATCTGACCGGTTTTGCCAACGAGCCGCGCACGTACGGTGTGCAGTTCAAAGGTAATTTCTAAGTTATTTGGCTTGAGTTACCATGGGAGCGATGCGTCGCTCCCTTTTTTTCGCCGGTAGTTTTGTGCTAGCGCTGTCCACCGTGACGGCGGCGCCAGGCGTGCCCGTAACGCTGGTCAATCTTGGCGAAATCCACGGAACTGCGCTCGGCTGGATCAGGATCGCCATGCCGGTGTTCGATCAGCAGATCAACGGTGATATCAAGGCGTATGCCATTTCGGTCGAGGAGGCAGGGGATGCAATCCATGTGGTATTTGAGCGCACGCCGGTCGTGCGCGGACACCGTGGCGCAGCGCGCGAAGGACCCGGGCTCGCGGTCGATATCAGCAAGGTCACCGGAACTGTCACTGGCGCGCATCTCATTCGCTAAACTGCTCGCCGGGCTGTGCATGGTTGCGGGCGTGGCTTCGGCGGCCGAGAAAATTCCCTTTAACAGTGTCACCACCAACAGCCGCTACGCTCTGGCGAGTGTCACGTACGACCCGACGCCGGTCCGCATCTGGGGCACGCTGGGCCTGCCCACCGGCGGCCACGCGCCATATCCCGCGATGGTGCTGGCGCATGGTTCCGGCGGCATCGAACAGAAGGACTGGGAGCGCTGGGTGCCGTTGCTCAACAAGATGGGTGTGGCGACGTTTGTCGTCGACTCGTTTACGCCGCGCGGCATTTCCCGGACCGTTGACGATCAGTCGCAACTGGACCAGTCGAGCAACGATGCCGATGCGCTGGCCGCGTTGCAATTGCTGGCCACAGACGCGCGCATCGATCCGAAGCGCATCGGCGTCATGGGTTTTTCGCGCGGCGGCACCGTGGCGCTGGAAACCGCGGTGGACCGGTTCCGGCGCGGCATCATCAAGAACGACGTGAAATTTGCCGCCCACATCGCTTTCTATCCGGGCTGCGGTTTGCGCTACTGGCGCACGCCGTCGCCACTGACCGGGGCGCCCATCATGATGGCGCTGGGCGCACTCGACAATTACACGCCGCCACGTACCTGCCTGGCGTTTGCCGATGCCATGAAGGCGGCCGGGCAAGATGTCGAGGTGCACGTGTATGCCAACGCCCAGCACGATTTCGACAGCACTTTTACGCACTTGACGGTGCATACCAACGGCACCTCGGGGCGCAACTGCCGCGACCGTGAAATCGATCCGGTCAGCTGGGAATTCCACTTCCTCGACACCGGCGAAAAATTCAAGGACGTGGCTGCCTACACAAAGGCGCTGGGCAATTGCGCAGTCACCGGCGTCACCACCGGCGGCAATCCCGAGGCCGCCAGGCAGGCTGAAACCGACGTCAGAATGTTTGTCACGCGCGTTCTTACGCCCTGAATTTATCCGGTGCGATAAACCCGGGCGATCTGGTAGCAGCCTCTTGCATCGAACGTCGAATACAACGATACTGTATGCATCTACAGTAGTATTGCCCGCTTTGGGCCACCACGACGTGAACGCCCCCTCCCGTAAAATCATCCACTGCGACTGCGACTGTTTTTATGCTTCGGTCGAGATGCGCGACGACCCGTCTCTGCGCGGGCGTCCGCTGGCAGTGGGCGGGCGGGCCAATCAGCGCGGCGTGGTAGCCACCTGCAACTACGAGGCGCGGGTTTTCGGTATCCACTCGGCCATGGCCACCGCGCAAGCCATGAAATTGTGTCCGCAACTGATCGTGATTCCGCCGGCGATGGAAAAATACCGGCTCGCCTCGCGCCAGATCATGGACATCTACCGCAGCTACACCGAACTCGTGGAGCCGCTGTCGCTCGACGAAGCGTACCTCGACGTCTCCGATTCCCCGCACTGCAAGGGCAGCGCCACCCTGATCGCCCAGGAAATTCGCCAGCGCATTGTCGATACCGTCGGCATCACGGCGTCGGCCGGCGTGGCGCCGAATAAATTTGTCGCGAAAATTGCCAGTGACTGGAACAAGCCGGATGGCCTGTTTCTGGTGCGGCCAGGCGAGGTCGACGCCTTTGTCGCCGCGCTGCCGGTCAAGAAACTGCACGGTGTCGGCAAGGTGACGACTGCCAAGCTGAACGGGTTGAATGTGCAAACCTGCGCGGACCTGCGCAGCTGGACCATGCCGGAACTGAGCCACCACTTCGGCAAATTCGGCGAGCGTCTGCACGACCTGTGCCGCGGTATCGACAACCGCGAAGTGAGCAATGTGCACGAGCGCAAATCGGTCAGCGTGGAAGAAACCTATACGCCCGATGTGCCGGATCTGGCCGCTTGTTTGGCGCTGCTGCCGGAGTTGCTGGAAAGCCTGCTGGGACGCATCGAGCGGGCCAAGGCGGGCAAGCTGATCCATAAACAATTCGTCAAAATAAAATTTGCCGATTTCCATCAGACCACGGTCGAGTGCGTCGGCAGCGGTCCCGACATGCGCCAGTACATTCGCCTGATGGAAACCGGCTTTTTGCGTGGTAACGGGCCGGTGCGCCTGCTGGGTCTGGGCGTGCGCCTGGGCGACAGCGAACGCCTCGAACAGCTGACATTGTTCGATGAAAGCAACGACTAATCAGCGTGTAGAATGTCGTTCCTGTAGAAAACTGAAACTAGCGGAAAACAATTATGTGGTTCAAGAATCTCCAGATTTACCGTCTCCCGGCACCGTGGGACTACACCCCTGAGCAGCTGGAAAAAGCGCTCGCGCCGCAAAGTTTTGTGCCCGCCACCAGCAATGAACTGCTGCGCCAGGGCTGGGATACGCCGCGTCCAAACGGCGGCCTGGTCCACGTCGTCAATAAACAGATGTTGATCCTGCTGGGCACCGAGAAAAAGCTGCTGCCAGCGTCGGTGATCAACCAGGTCGCCAAGGCCAAGGCGGCCGAGCTGGAAGAAGCGCAAGGTTTTGCGCCCGGCAAGAAAGCCATGAAGGAACTCAAGGAGCGCGTGGCCGACGAGTTGCTGCCACGCGCCTTTTCCATCCGCAGCAATGTCTGGACCTGGATCGACCCGGTCAATGGCTGGCTGGTGGTCGATGCTGCCAGCCCGGGCAAGGCCGACGAAGTCATCAAGCTGTTGCTGAAAGCCGTCGACCGCATGCCGCTGGAAAGCCTGCGCGTGCAGAAGTCGCCCGTGGCGGTGATGACGGCGTGGCTGGAAATGGACGAAGCGCCGGCTGGTTTCACGGTCGACCAGGACACCGAACTGCGCGCCACCGGCGAGAGCAAGGCGGCTGTGCGTTACGTAAAACATGCATTGGACCCGGACGATATCCGCCGCCACATCAAGGCCGGCAAGCAATGCACGCGCCTGGCGATGACGTGGGACAGCAAGATCTCGTTCGTGCTCACCGAATCGCTGGCGATCAAGGGCATCAAGCCGCTGGATGTGATCAGCGAAAACGAATCGACCACGCGCAACGATGAAGAGCGTTTCGATGGCGACATGATGCTGATGACGGGCGAGCTGTCGAAGATGATGGCCGACATTGTTGAAGCACTGGGTGGGGAAGCCAAGGCCTGAAGCAAGATACTTAATAAGTCGGCAGCAGCCGGTAAAACTGCCACGCGACCTGAAGTGGCTAATGCTTTACTTCGGTTGCGTGATTCCCGCCGGGCAAGCCAAATCCCAGCCGACAATTAAAAGTTCCTGCAACGATTCTCCGTGAGCGACAACCTTCAGGCACTTTGTTCCTTTGGTATATCGAAAGATACAAAAGCTGTCGACAGTGCAGCTTTCCACTTCGATGATGTGCCGTTCCAGAAGGGCGCGATCGACTGCAAGGTGTTCTGTCCGCAGACTTTTAACCGGCTTCCAGCGTTGACTCAGTAAATGCGTCCGAACTTCGGTGAACGGAATGCCTTTTTCCAGCACTGTGGTCGGGTTTGCGAAGCCAAGGTTACATAGCGCCCACAGTAAGACTGCGACACAAATTCTTGTCATCGCGCGACGCCTCCATTTTCCTTGAACGCCTTCAAAAAACTTTCATAATGCATATAGGGCTGCCCCGCGTCATTGGGTATGCCTGGACCTTTTGGAATCGCGGCCCATACTGTCGAGGTTTTACGCGCAGCAGGTTCGATGTCGCCGGTGATGACGTCATTTATTGCATGTGCGTAGCGAATCGCCTCCACTGCGATTAGGTCCTGCGTGTTGGCCGAGAAATCAGTCAGCCCCATCTTTTTCTCCCCATTTTCTTTCCAGTTCGCCTTGTTGATCTGATATCGCCCTGCAGCTGTCGTTCTACCGTCGATGCCAGGTCCTGGGTGGGTTGAAAAATCGCTGAAACGCCAGCGGTCATTTTTCTTTCCACGCACCCCGCCATACATCAAATCGTAGTCACCGCCTTCTGCAGCTGCAATGGCTGCGAGGTAAGCACGTACATTAGCGTTCTTTAAATATTCCCGGTTTTCGGCCAGTCGCTTCTGCCTGGTTGCGAGAATCCTCAGTTCCTTTGCTTCCCTGTCCTCCGCAGGTGTGGTTCTACGGGACGCAACATGGTGAAGCGTTCTGCCAGACGGCGACGTCAGCGTTCTGTTTGTCATGCTGGCTCCTTGGGGCTGAAAATAATCGTTCGCGATCGAAGGGTTCTCAGTCTGACTGGTCTATAAAAATATGAACCCGTTCCGATGCCGCAACAGCTGAAAGCAAGTGTGTCGCTCCTTGCGCATCACTTTTCCCATACTCGATTTTTCCGCTTTCCCGTTCAATGGCATATTCGACCAATGCAAGTGGCTTGCCAGTCGTATCGTCAATGAGCAAAAATCGATCATCGAAAGTTTGCTGCTTTTGCTGAACGGTTTTTGATAGGACGACATCGTCAGCCATAGTCGAGGTTTTTCCCATATTAGTCAGAGACGAAATCAGGTTCGCCCCGCAGGCGGCAAGATCATCGTGATAAGCGTACGAACGCCCTGCATGCTTAGCGCCTGTTCCATCAGGACGAATGGGAAATTGGCCCTTGCACAGCGGGCAATAAGTCAAGTCGCCGTCCAAAGCCGCTTCTTTACCCATCACGATGGACCCTGAACTTGCGCTGATGACGCTGCCGCCATGATCGGTTTGGTCGCCAATACGTATAACGC
>JALYUM010000130.1 GCA_030853745.1 Pseudomonadota bacterium
CGCCCTAGGGCAGCGAGATGACGAGGGCTACATGAAGCAGCCGAAAGCGGCGAACGGGTATTCGATTTTTGAGCCGATCAGCGAGTGGACTGCTGAGATTGTGTTCGCCTACCTCAAATCGGAAGGCATCACGCCGGCCAAGCAATACCCCGAGCTGTCCAGCTCCCTAGACTGCTGGAATTGCCCTGCGCACACCACCGCGGACACCATCAGGTTCATGGAGCGCGAAAACCCGGAACTTTTGCCTGAGTTGCGATCGATATTAAGAGCGCACTCCGACGCGATAGGGGATGCGGTTGCGCTTGAGCTGCCAGCAATCAAGGCTGCGGGGATCTACTAGCAGCAGGACGAATGATTGCTTAAATTTTTAGCAGTTCAGGTTACCCCTGTGAAGGGGCTTAAGCAGCATAGACGGTAGGCCCATATGCACGAACAGGGAGCGGTCGATGCATGGTCGCTCCCGGAAAAGCCTGAAAATTCACCGATGGATGCACGCCATCTGATACTCTCCGGAGTATGACAGCTGCTCCTGGTGGGGCATCCAGCTCAAGCCCCCTCCATGGCACCCGGGTGCAAAGCTCTACATTCTTGCGATAAGTGTCCGCGTGACCTACCGGGCCGCAGATTTTGCTAAACCAGCGACCCTCCTTGACAAAGTGGCGCTATAATGCATGGCTTCTTTTTCGTTTCGTTGTTGAATCTTGGACAAGTAGCATTGGCAACAAGTTCAATAGACATAGCAGTCACGAGAGGCTCAAATGGTTGCAACAGTACAGTGCATGGATGTGAGTAAAATTCTTGAAGCGGTCGTGTTCGTCGCATCCAAGGTTCAAGATCCTACCTTCCATAAGATTTCGAAAATGTTCTGGTTTGCGGACAAACTGCACCTGCAGCGGTACGGCTTCGCCGTGTCGGATGACACTTATCATGCGATGAACGACGGCCCTGTGCCTTCCAGGATTTACGACATTCTGAAGCTAGCTCGTAGCGGGCAAGGGTTCGTCGTAGGTATTGATTCGAACAGCATCAAGACCGCAATCTCTGTGCTCGGTGACGGTCGTACGGTGGCGATAAGGCGTCCGCCGAACTTGGATTTTTTGAGTGAGTCGGAGGTCGAGTGCTTGGTGGACGCCATCACGGAACATGGGCACAAATCGTTTGGTCAATTGAGCGATGAAACCCACGACTCGGCATGGAAGTCCGTTCCTCGGAACGCCGCAATCCCTTTCCGTGAAATAGTCAAGACGTTGCCTAACGCCGAAGAACTCGAATCGTTTTTGTTTGCCTAAGCAATGGCGTTAGGTGACCGTTTCCCCCAGTCATTCCGTGACGCTGTCACTCAGCAACGACTTGTTCCAGGTGCGGTGCTGTACCTTCCCTTTCAATTCCCGGGCGAAGTGAAATCAAAAGAGAAGTACATGGTTATCGTCGCCGCAGTTGCCCCTAAGCTCTTATTAATGACAATTAATACGGATATAAATCCATTCGTATCGAACACTCCTCAACTGAACAGATGCAATGTGGTGGTGGAGAAAAGCAGTCATTCGTTCCTCGACTACACCTCAAATCTCGCTTGCCATCAGGTTCAGACTGCCGACCTCGCCGTTACTGAACAGCTTTTGAGCATCGAAACTGGGCGGTTTCGAGGCGTTATCTCAGAAGAAACAAAGCTACGTATTATTCAGGTTCTTGCCACTTCGCCGCCCTCAATATCGAAAGTGCATCGTGACGCGATCACTGCAGCATTGACCTGCCCTGCAGTCGCGGTTGACGACAGCCCGCAGATGTGATCCGCCACCGGTGGAGGCCCCCTCGGTTTCGGGCGTCACTGCCAAGCCGAGGGCCGTCGACTTGCTGACAATTCAGCGTATCGACGGCCAGCGCAGAGTGCCGTCGGCCAAAATCATGCCTACTTTATATTCCGGACTACGCGCAGACCTTCCTCCAGGTCTGATGCCAAATCTTTCCAATTGTGTGTCGCTGGCCTTTTGCTATCAGATGCAATGGCTTGGACAGTCCGATATATCCCCTGAAACATAGCTAGTTGGGCAACTTGCACAGCCATAAATTTTTCAAACTGTTCGTCTGTCATATTTTCCTTACGGTTGTTTTCTATGCCAAGTCGCTGGCGATTAATTTTTATCTCTGTTTCGTCACGCTCGTAACCCGTTTGGCACTGTCTGCCCCTAAACATAGTTTCCTCTTGAGCCTTATTGAAATCGTAACATGCAAGGTGGCGGGCAGTGAAGTGCTGGTCAAAAAAGCCGTTACGGGCGCGCATGCCAGCTCGAAAAGCGGCGCTAGATCTTAGCCAGAGCACGTATTCCATTAACGCCTATTCAACCTGCTGAGATTCAGCCGGCGGGTGCCGCCGTCTCCACGGTCCGGTTATCCCCCAGTTGGTTCAATCAAGTTCGCGCCCTCGTTACGCACATTGCCTACAGCCCGATCTACCTTGAACCAGTCGAAACGATCCGAGGGGAGCGCCAGCGAGTGCAGCAGCTGCTCGGCCTGTAGCGGGTCAAGATCGGGATCGAGCCAAAGCGCGGCGTCAGCCTTGCTGAGAACAACCGGGCGCCGGTCGTGCACATCGACCATGCCGCCGGCGGTGTCAGCGGTGACGATCGTGAAGCCGTTCGAGGCCTTGTGCTCGTTGTCCGGTGCGATGTTGGCCAGCGCCGCCATGTAGAGCGGTTGGCGGTCCTTGAGGTGGATATGCCACGGCTGCTTTTGGCCCTTCTCCCCGGTCCATTCATACCAGCCGTTCGCTGGCACGACAATCCGACCGCGCTTGAGCAGCGGTCGCCAGTAGCTGTTGCTGATCTTCTCCGGCCGCGTGTTTATGGCCATGGGGATTTTGCCAGACGCCTCGGCCCACGCGGACCGGTAGCCCCAATGCAGGTCATCAGCGAGCAAGACGCCTTCCTCAACGTGCGGCACCGGCCGGTAGGTGCCCGGCGCCACATTGAAGCTGTCGGCCGCCTCGCTTCGATTGATCAGCTCATCCGCCCAGGAGAAGTCTGCCAGAAGGCGAGGAATTTCACTTTGTTCAAATCGTCCGCACATGTGCCGATTGTATATTAGGCAATCGATGCCAAGGCTGTGCGGACATACAGCCCTGTTGGGCCGGCGGCCTGGCCAGGGCGGGACGTAGAGCCGGGCGCGGGTGTTGCCAACCTATGCGCCGTGCGGCAGTCGCGGGAACTCTTTGACGCAAGGTTCATCGATGAGCTTGGCGCGTAGTGCTTGCAGCACCATGCCCTGAGGACCGGCCAAGGTGCCCAGCTCCCGCTGCAACTGGTCGGCGTATAGCACCGTACCCCGCAAACGCGCGATTTCCCACAGCAGCGCCACTACTTCGGGGCGCCGACGTTGCGCTCCTTGATTGCACGGAGATCGTCTTTCGTGAGTGGTGGCTTGAATGGCATGATGGACGCTGTGTTTTTATACAGTATAACAGCGCGATGGGATCGAACTTTGCTTCCGCGTCCGGACCCAGCAGGGTGTCGAGATTTTTTACAATGAAGGCTGCATAAAAGCCGTAGCTGCTCTCTAACGCGGCTTGATGCCCGGGAGGCCGATCCACTGGTATGCAATTTGCATACTGCAAAAATGGAGCCAAATTGTTATCATTAATAGGAAAACAACATGCAAATCACACCTCGCCTGCACAATTTCACTGTCGCAATCCTGTCTACCCTGGCACTTGGGGGGCTGGCAGCACCGGCATCCGCAACCAGCATTCTTTTCATCGGCAACAGCTTTACCTATGGCGAACCTGCCGGTGCAGCACCCATCGTGGAGTATTACCAACCGAATACCGTCACTGACTTGAACCGCTCCGGTATTGGTGGAGTACCTGCGCTGTTCAAAGCCATGACGGTCGAGGCCGGCCTGCACTATGACGTCAGTCTCGAAACAGTACCGGGGGTTGGCGTGGATTACCACTACAACAATAAGCTCAGCACCATCGTCGGCCCGTATGACAAGGTATTGCTGCAGAGCTACAGCACGCTGGACGCCGCCAAACCGGGCGATCCTGCCACGCTCATCAAGTATTCCGGATTGTTGGCGCAGGCCTTTCACAATGTCAACCCGAATGTGGATGTAATGCTGACTTCGACCTGGTCGCGCGCCGACCTGACGTACAAGACCAATAGCCCATGGTTTGGCAAGCCAATCGAGCAGATGGCGCTCGACGTTCGCAGCGGCTATAACGCTGCCGACAACGCATCCGACCTGATCAGTGGTGTGATTCCCGTTGGTCAGGCCTGGAACCGCGCTATCAACGGCGGCCTGGCCGACGCCAATCCATATGACGGCATTGGCGCTGGACAGATTAACTTGTGGGCACCGGAAAATTATCACGCCAGCCAGTACGGCTACTATCTCGAAGCGCTGACCATTTTTGGCAGCGTCACGGGCCTTGACCCGAGCATGCTGGGATCAAGTGACACGGTCGCCCGCGATCTGGGCATCAATGCCTCGACCGCTGCCGCGCTGCAGAGTTACGCATCGGCGCAACTGGCTTCCGAAGTGCCTGAGCCGGGCATGGGCCTGACGTTCCTGACGCTGGGTGGTGTTATGGCGCTAGTGCGTCGGCGTGCAAAATCCCGCAAGTAATCTCGCTGGAGACCGGCATCGCATAGAAAAGGCGGGCCGGTTCCGGCAATGCGACATGCCAAACCTTATCGCGCGAAAACTCCCGCGAAGTCCGTTTGCAACCTGACACCTTTTGAGCTGCTATAAGCGATCTAATGTTTCAGGGATGGGCTTCACGATACGCATCACGCTAGCGCGGGAAATATTGTGGGCGCGCGCCAGGGCGCTGATCGATTCGCCTGCCTGGTGGTGCTTCATCATCAGAGCGCGCTGCTCCGTTGTCGTGCTGGCTGGGCGGCCAAGCGTCTTGCCCTGAGCCTTTGCCCTGGCCAAGCCGGACTGCGTGCGCTCGACCAGCATGTCGCGTTCCATTTCGGCCAGTGCTGCCAGCATGGTCAGCATCAGCTTGCCAGCGGAAGAGGCCAGGTCCAGCTTGCCAAGCTGCAGGACGATGACCTCGATGCGGCGGGCTCCGAGCACCTTGATCGTGGCGCCGATGTCCTGCGCGTCACGGCCTAGGCGATCGAGCTTGGAAACCACCAGGGTTTCACCGTCGCGGATCTTGTCGAGCAATACGCGGAACTGGGCGCGCTGCAGCGCCGGCACCTTGCCGCTCACGCCTTCGTCAGCAAACCAGTATGCGACGTCGTAGCCGGCGCGCTCCAGCTCCAGACGCTGGTTCTCGCTTTGCTGCTCCTTCGTGCTGACCCGACCGTATCCGAACACTGCCATTTTGCTCTCCGTTGCGTTGATCGCTGTTCATTAACGTCGATCGTACATCTGAACATGTTCAAAAGTCAAATCGATATTTTATGAACGGTTCTAGGCGGGGAGGCGTGGGGGTGTGCAAATACGGTCGTTTTTGAACAGAAAATAGCTTACGAAGAATATTGAGGGTTTTTGCTAAACTCATATTGACCAGGGGGAATGCCTACGCAAAGTCCGCTCCTGCACTAATCAGTACCGTCACCTTCGCGCAAAATCGGTGCCTTAATACGAATTTCCAGGTCTAGCGCCAGTTGCTCGAGCTTGCTGTACTGACATTGCCAATCGTGCTGCGATGCGTTGATTTTTGCTCGCCGACAGCTCGCGAGGAGGGTTTCGACGGCGGTGGCGATATGATCCAAGGTATTGTCTGGGTAAGCCGTGACGCTAGTGTATCGATCAAGCAGCGATGGCTTGAACGCCAGGGCCAGCCTCGCGTATTGCATGAGAACATTGATCCTCAAATGCTGCTTTCCTTCAAGGGTGGCAGCCAGTAGAAGTAGAGCTCGCTGTATATCGATTGGCGTGAAGGAGACCGGCTGGCTTATTCCGAAGCGAAGTAAGTAGTGGAAGCGCATTGCGGCCTCATCTGCATCGCGCCAAGCGACGCTCATAGCGTTTCCGGCCTGTGCATACGCATCGTCGAGAGGGTGCCACATGCGCTCCAGCACCGAGCGATGCAAGTATTCGCACGAGCGGGGCGCCGACGCGAGCTTTGTTAGCGCTGGACGCACGCGCGCCGGACTACCTCCAAAAAGATACGGCGGGGGCGTGTGTGGCACATCCAAAGGCAAGGGTGGCTCACTAAGCGGAGAACTGGCAAGGAAAGGGAGCCCCTTTTCATCGGCTTGGTTCCGCATCCAGCGCAAGCTGATGTCGGAGAGCCGGATGCCGGCGCCGTCATTGGGCGCATACCCGCCACCGATGTCTGCATGTGCACCCGCGAACCAGACCTGCTTCAGTGTCTGAGACCCCCCTGTGTCACGCTAGTTGTCACCTCACTTTTTAGGAGACAACATGAGTAAAGTGTATTCTGACGCCTTCATCGAGCAAGCCTTGATCAAGGTTTATTCTCGCGGCAAACGCACCGTGCAAGAC
>JALYUM010000075.1 GCA_030853745.1 Pseudomonadota bacterium
TCTTGCACGGTGCGTTTGCCGCGAGAATAAACCTTGATCAAGGCTTGCTCGATGAAGGCGTCAGAATACACTTTACTCATGTTGTCTCCTAAAAAGTGAGGTGACAACTAGCGTGACACAGGGGGCATTCGGACACGAGCTCTGCAATTTAAACCGGTAATCCGGTATCGCGGTGCCGCGAAATCGGTGCCGTGTCTGACATTTGGACCCGACTTCTACAGTTTCGCCACTGGCGTGCTTCCTGCTCCAATCCAGGCACGCGGCTTCGGCCTTATTCATGAGGCCGTGTCTGAATGTCAGATGTGGCACCAGGGTTGTTTTCGATGTGGCACCAGGGTTGGGCACTTTCGCCACTACTGCGCTTGTTCACGCCCACCTCGAGACCGGCACATTCGGCGATACTGTTCAGGTCGTGTCCGAATGTCAGACGTGGCACCAGGGTTGTGGTGTTGCTGTGGTTCAGGTGGGCATCAGGAGCTGGCGGATTTCGGGTACGCAGGAGCCGCAATTGCCGCCGGCTTTTACACAGGCAGTGACGCCCGCGACATCGGTCAAGCCGTGCTGTTTGATGGCCGCGCAGATTGTGTTGCGGCCGACACCGAAGCATGAACAGACCGTCGGTCCGGCATCTGCGACCGGCTCCGGCGAGCGGCCTGCCAGTAGTCCCATGCGCTGCTGCGTCGATAGCACCCCTGCTTCGAACAGGCTTGCCAGCCACGCGCGCGCGGGCAAGTCGGCGGTCGGGGCGATGAATAGGCAGGCCTCGATGACGCCATCGACCAAATGCGCGGCACGGTAGGTACGGCCGCCCTTGTCTTCGTAGTCGAGCCAGTCGGCGGCGTCGTCATCGGCGATGCCCAGCAACAACCGCGACCAGCCGGGCGCGTTACCAATTACGTTGCGCCCTGCCAGCTCGTAACGGACGAATTGCGTCCCCTGGGTGCGCGTCCAGTGGGCAACGCTCTGAAGATTCAACGCACGCCGGCTCAGGATGAAACCATACCAACGCACGCCAAACGGCTCGATGCGGATTGGCGTGTGCTTGAATTCGGGTTCGCCCGAGACCGGGTCGACGGCCGGGCTGACCAGTGCGCCGACGCGTGCATCCGATGCCGTCTGACCGCTCCAGTGGATCGGGATGAAGCCGGCGCCGCGCGCCATGCCGCCGCCGTGCTGGACGCGCGCCACCATCTGCCCCCACTGGCTCGACACGCGCGCCAGCTCGCCCGCGCGCACGCCGTGCAGCAGCGCGTCTTGCGGGTGCAGGTCGATGAACGGCTCCTGGACATGCGTGGCGAGGCGCGCCGATTTTCCGGTGCGCGTCATCGTGTGCCACTGGTCGCGTACGCGGCCCGTGTTCAGCGCCAGCGGATAGTCTTCGCTCACCGCATGCACCGGCAGACGCGGCACGGTGGCGATAAAGCGCGCGCGGCCATCGGCGTGCGTGAATACGCCATCGCCAAACAGGCGCGGCGCGTGCAATGGCCACTGCACCGGCGCCAGCCCGTCATACTCTTCCTGTGACAATTGATCGAGGCCGGCCAGCGTAAACAGACGCTGCGTCGCGCCCCAGTTACGCCACGTCGACAGCCGCGCATGCTCGTCGAAAATGGCCGCCGGCCCGGCGAAATCAAAACCATCGAAACCCATGCGCCGCGCCACGTCGCACAGTACTTGCCAGTCGGCGCGCGCCGCACCGGGCACCGGCAAAAAGCCGCGCTGGCGCGAGATGCAGCGTTCCGAGTTGGTGACAGTGCCGTCCTTTTCGCCCCACCCGAGCGCTGGCAGAAGCACGTCGGCATACGCATTGGTGTCGGTGCCGGCGACGATGTCCGACACCACCACCAGCGCGCACTGGTCCAGCGCACGCCGCACCTGGTCGGCATCCGGCAGGCTGACTACAGGATTGGTGGCGATGATCCATACCGCTTTTACCGTGCCCGCTTCGATGGCGCGAAACAGATCGACTGCCTTCAGGCCGGGTCTGTCCGCGATGCGCGGCGAACCCCAGAACGACTGCACGGTGTCCCGGTGCACCGCGTTATCCAGGTCCATGTGCGCCGCCAGCATATTCGCAAGTCCACCCACTTCGCGACCGCCCATCGCATTCGGCTGGCCGGTCAGCGAAAACGGGCCCATGCCGGAACGTCCGATCCTGCCGGTGAACAGGTGGCAGTTGATGATGCTGTTGACTTTATCGGTGCCGCTGGACGACTGGTTCACGCCCTGCGAATAGGCCGTGACGACTTTTTCGGTATCGCTGAACAAGCGGTAGAACGCCAGCACAGTTTGCGGATCGAGTCCGCACGTGGCGGCCACGAACAGCGGATCGGCACAGTCGAGGCTTGCTGCCAGTGCGCCTTCGCGCCCGCTGGTGTGCGCGTTGACGAAATCCGCATCCACCGCGCCCTCACGCGACAGGTACTGCAGCAGGCCATTGAACAGCCACACATCGGTGCCCGACTTGACCGGCAAATGCAGGTCGGCCAGCTCGCAACTGGCGGTGCGGCGCGGATCGATGACGACGATCTTCATGTGCGGCCGGTGTTCGCGCGCGCGCAGGATGCGCTGAAACAGCGTCGGGTGGCACCACGCCGTGTTCGATCCCACCAGCACGACGACGTCGGCCAGTTCGAAATCTTCATAGCAGCCAGGCACGATGTCTTCGCCAAACGCGCGCTTGTGGCCGGCGACGGACGACGACATGCACAGGCGCGAATTGGTGTCGATGTTGGCGCTGCCGATATACCCTTTCATCAGTTTGTTGGCGATGTAATAGTCCTCGGTCAGTAGTTGACCCGACACGTAAAACGCCACCGCATCCGGGCCGTGTTCGGCGATGATCTCCTTGAACGTCGTCGCCACCCGCGTCAGCGCCTCATCCCAGCCTACGTCCCGCAACACCCCGTTCTCACGTACCGCGGGTGCCAGCAACCGCCCATCGAGGCTGACGGTTTCGCCGAGCGCCGCGCCTTTCACGCACAGCAGGCCGCGATTGGCAGCGTGACTTTCATCGCCGACGATGTCCACCACGCCGTCGGCCAGCGTGGCTTTCACGCCGCAGCCGACGCCGCAATACGGACAGGTTGTACGCACCGCGCCGTTCATGCGGCTTCTCCTTGCCTGCAATGCGCTTCGCCAAACAGCAGGCCGTGACGCAGCCCGCCAATATCGGTCTGCTGCTGGATCATCTCGAAATACCATGGCCCGTCGCGCACATCGCCATACAGGACAGCGCCGACCAGCTGCTGGCCGCGCACGACCAGGCGTTTATAAATGCCGCTGCGGCGGTCGCGCAGCACCAGCTCCTCGCTGCCCTCGCCG
Source organism: Pseudomonadota bacterium (assembly GCA_030853745.1). GTDB lineage: Bacteria > Pseudomonadota > Gammaproteobacteria > Burkholderiales > Burkholderiaceae_D > JALYUM01. Next base: position 3,325 of record JALYUM010000075.1, read on the forward strand.
CCGATAAAATCCCCCACCGAATACAAATCGACACCCGTGACTTTGAGTTTGGTGGGCGTCGCCTTCTGGACATAGCGTCGATGCCCGGACCCCGCCAGGTGGCCGGCGCACACGCGCGCCTGGTCCCACAGCGGCGCCACCAGCCCGAACGTCGCGCTGCGATGCTGGACGCACTCGCCCACCGCATAAATGCGTGGATCGTAGGTCTGCAGCGTATCGTCGACGACAATCGCCCGCTCGCAATGCAGCCCCGCCGATTGCGCCAGCCCGATGTTCGGGCGCACGCCGGCCGCCATCACGACAAGGTCGGCTTTCAATGCGGTGCCGTCAGCGAACTTCACTCCCTCGACGTGCTTGGTGCCAAGGATCTGCGTGGTCTGCGTCGCCATGCGAAAGTGCAGGCCCTTGTCTTCCAGGGCAGTTTTCAGCAGGCTTGCCGCAGGTGGATCGAGCTGCTGGTTCATCAGGCTGGCGGTGGCGTGGACGACCGTCACGTGCATGCCGCGCCGCTGCAAGGCGTTGGCTGCTTCCAGTCCCAGCAAACCGCCGCCAATCACGATGGCCGACGCACCGGGGATCGCTGCAGCGAGCATCGTCGCGACATCGGCCAGGTCACGAAAACCCACCACGCCAGCAAGTGTGTGGCCGGGCACCGGGATGATGAACGGCGTCGAACCGGTTGCGAGCAACAGGCGGTCGTACGGCACTTCCAGGCCCGCCTGCGAGTACACGAAGCGCCGACGCCGGTCGATTTTTACCACCGCATCGCCGGCATGCAGCGTGATGCCGTTGTCCGCATACCAGGCGCGCGTATGCAGCATGATGTCGTCGACGTGCTTGTCGCCGGCCAGCAGCGGCGACAGCATGATGCGGTTGTAATTCCCGTGCGGCTCGGCGCCGAACACGGTGATGTCGTACAGGTCCGGATCGAGTTTCAACAGCTCTTCGACGGTGCGCATGCCGGCCATGCCGTTGCCGACGACAACCAGCGACTGTTTCGGCTTTACGCAGCTATCCACACTTGGCCCTCGTGCACGCGTGCGTGATAAGTGCCGACCGAATGCGCGGCCGACTCGATGCATTCACCATTCCGCAAATCGAAATGCTGCTTGTAAATCGGCGAGGCTACGACAATGCGCGCGCCGATGCTGCCCACCAGTCCACGCGACAGCACGGCCGCGCGCGAATGCGGGTCGACGTTCCCGATAGCGTAGACATCTTCCGCCCCGACGCGGAACACGGCGACTTGTTCACGGCCCAGCAGCGCACACACGCCGGTATCGGGCACGATCTCGTCAAGGGGGCACACCAGGGTCCATTCCATATCGATCTCCTTACACCGCACGCACAATGGGAATCGTGCGCGGGGCCGGACGAATCTGGCCGCGCTCATCGGAAAACACCACGTTTTCGTCCTGCTTGTCGCTGTTCACAAAATGGCGGAAGCGCTTGCGGATGGCGGGATCTTCCACCGCGTTCTTCCATTCGCAGGCGTAGGTATCGACGACGTGCTGCATCTCGGCGTCCAGTTGCGCGCCCACGCCCAGGCTGTCCTTGACCACGACCTGTTTTAAATAATCGAGCCCGCCTTCGAGGTTGTCGCGCCAGGTGCTGGTGCGCTGCAGGCGGTCGGCCGTGCGCACATAAAACATCAGAAACCGGTCGATCAGGCGCACGGCGGACGCTTCATCGAGTTCGGTCGCCAGTAGTTCGGCGTGGCGCGGCTTCATGCCGCCGTTCCCGCACACGTACAGGTTCCAGCCTTTTTCGGTGGCGATCAGGCCGACATCCTTGCCCTGTGCTTCCGCACATTCGCGCGTACAACCGGACACGCCAAACTTGATTTTATGGGGCGTGCGCAATCCCTTGTAGCGGTTTTCCAGCGCGATGGCAAAGGCCATGGAATCGAGCACGCCATACCGGCACCACGTCGAGCCGACGCACGATTTCACGGTGCGCAGCGATTTACCGTACGCGTGGCCGGACTCGAAACCCGCCGCGATCAGCTCTTCCCAGATCAGCGGCAGTTGTTCGACACGGGCGCCAAACAGGTCCACCCGCGCGCCACCGGTAATCTTCGTGTACAGGCCATATTTTTTCGCGACCATGCCGACCGCAATCAAGCCATCGGCCGTGACTTCGCCGCCCGGCATGCGCGGCACCACCGAGTACGAACCGTCCTTCTGGATATTCCCGAGAAAATAATCGTTCGAATCCTGCAGGCTGGCGTGCTCCGGCTTCAACACAAAATCGTTCCAGGTGGAGGCCAGAATGTTGGCCGCCACCGGCTTGCAGATATCGCAGCCGAGACCCTTGCCATGCCCGGCCAGCAGCTCGCCAAATGTCGTGATGCGTTTCACGCGCACCAGGTCGTACAGCTCCTGGCGCGAATAGGCAAAATGTTCGCACAGGTGATTGTTGACCTCCATGCCCTGCTTCGCCATCTCGGCTTTCATCACCTGCGTCACCAGCGCCACGCAGCCGCCGCACGCGGTGCCCGCACCGGTGCAGCTTTTCAGCGCGCCGATGTCAATCGCACCGCCCGCCACCGCAGCGCATAGTGCGCCCTTCGAGACGTCGTTGCACGAGCAGATCTGGGCGCTGTCCGGCAGCGCATCCACGCCGAGTGCTGCCCGCGCCTTGCCGTCCGACGATGGCAGGATCAGGAACTCGGGCGACTCCGGCAATGCGATCCCGTTCAGCATCATCTGCAGCAGCGTCCCGTATTCGCTGGCGTCGCCCACCAGTACGGCGCCCAGCAACTGCTTGCCGCAACTCGACACCACCAGTTTTTTGTAGACCTGGCGGCGCTCGTCGACGAACTGGTAGCTGCGCGCACCCGCGGTACTGGCGTGCGGATCGCCGATGCTGGCCACATCGACGCCCATCAATTTCAACTTGGTGCTCATGTCGGCGCCAGCAAACTCGCCCACGCCGCCGGTAAGCACGCGCGCCGCCGTGCGCGCCATGTCGTAACCCGGCGCGACCAGGCCGTAGACCATGCCGTTCCACGCAGCGCATTCACCGATGGCGAAAATATCGGGGTCGCTCGACAGGCACTGGTTGTCGATGGCGATGCCGCCCCGGGCTCCCAGCGCCAGGCCGCAGTCGCGTGCCAATGCATCCTGTGGCCGGATGCCGGCCGAGAACACGATCATGTCGGTTTCGAGATACGTTCCATCGGCAAAAACCAACCGATGCGTGGCAGATTCGCCATCGACAATCGCGGTCGTGCTCTTGCTGACGTGGGCCGTGACGCCCAGTTCTTCGATCCTGGTGCGCAGCGTGCGCGCGCCGCCATCGTCGACTTGCACGGCCATCAGGCGCGGCGCGAATTCGACCACATGGGTTGCCAGGCCCAGGTCGCGCAGCGCCTTGGCGCATTCGAGACCCAGCAAACCGCCTCCGATGACGACACCGGTTTTCGCGCGCGCGCCGCATTCACGCATCGCTTCCAGGTCTTCAATGGTGCGATACACGAAGCAGTCGGGGCGATCCTTCCCCGGCAGCGGCGGCACGAACGGATAGGAGCCGGTGGCGAACACCAATTTGTCGTACGCGACAGCAGAACCATCGGCCAGCAACACGGTTTTAGCCGCGCGGTCGACCGACACCGCACGCGTATTGATGCGCAGGTCGAGATGCCCGCGATCGAAAAATCCCGGTGTCACCAGCGACAGATCCTCCGCCGTTTTGCCGGCAAAGAATTCGGACAGGTGCACGCGGTCGTATGCCGCGCGCGGCTCTTCGCACAGCACGGTCACCGATACATCCGGCGCATCCTGCACGGCTTCGACAAATTTATGGCCCACCATGCCGTGGCCGATGACGACGATCTTCATACTGCCACCGGGACGGCAGCAGCGTTATCAGCCACCACTGTGAACCGCACGGCGATCGCACACAGGCTCGATGCCACGACCAGCGCGGAAAGGATCGTCAGCGTGGTCTGGATATTCCCGGTGCCTTTCATCAGGAAACCGGCCAGCACCGCGCCCACATTACCGCCGGCGCCGACGATACCGGCCACGCCGCCGAGTGCCTTGTTGTCGATGAACGGCACCAGCGCATACGTCGCGCCGCACGCCATGTGGGTGCACAGGCCGAACGCCAGCATGGCGATGACGGCAAACGTCACGGTGCCGGCGTGGGCAAACCACAGCAGGCCGATGCCCTCGCCGATCATCAGCACAAACAGCAGGTTGACGCGGGTGTTCAGGTTGCCGCGCGCGGCGCCTTTATCGGATAGCCAGCCGCCCAGGGCGCGGGCAAACAGCGCCAACAGGCCGAAGCTGCCCGCCGCAAAGCCCGCGCTTTTCAACGACAGGCCGAAGTGGTCGACATAATAGACAGCGGCGGTATTGTGGATGAACAGCTCGATGCCGAAGCACGCGCCGTAGGTAACGAACAGCAGCCAGGTGCGGTAGTTGGCAGCGGCAGCCTTGAAACTCCCCCAGCCCCCTTTCTTGCCTCCTTCAACAGCGATGCCGGCAGCGCGCAGTTCGTCGTAATTCCCGTCCGGGCAGTCTTGCGTGTATTTATAGTAGACCACGGCCATGATGAGCATCAGCACGCCCGGCACCAGCAGGGCAGCGCGCCAGCCCATGGTTTCGGACACGCCCAGCATGATCACGGCGGCCATCAGCAACGGCATCAATGCCTGCGCCGCGCCGCCGCCGGCATTGCCCCAGCCTGCCGCTGCAGCGTTGGCCGTGCCCACCACTTTCGGCGCAAACATCACCGACGTGTGGTACTGGGTGATGACGAAACTGGCGCCGGCCGCACCGATCCCGAGCCGGAACATGAGGAAGGTTTCATAGCTGTGGGCGAACGCCACGCCGATGACGGGAATGGCGCCGATGGCCAGCAGGCCGGTGTACGTCTTGCGCGGGCCGTAGCGGTCGCACAGCGGGCCGACCAGCAGCCGCACCAGGATCGTGATGGCGACGGCAGCGATATTGATGTTGGCGATCTGCGCGATCGACAGGCCGAATTCGCCCTTGATGACCGGCATCAGCGGGGCGCAGGCGAACCACGCGAAGAAGCAGACGAAAAACGCCATCCAGGTGAGGTGGAAGGCGCGCATTTGCGGCGTGTTGAACGTGAACAGTGCGATCTTGTCAGCTTTGGTGGCCATGATTATCCCTGGGATCAGAAAGCAAAAAAGCGTCCGCCCTCCAAGGCAAAAAGCCAGGTCGAGCGGACGCCGTTGTCCGTGCGCCGCCCCGTCGTTGGAGCAGCAAAAAAATGGTGGGATCGCCGTTGATCCTGACTTAGTTCCTATGCAAGGCCCGTGCCAGACACTTCCCCGGGCACGCTATGCACAGCACGCCACATTCAGGTGCACGCTGCGCGAAAAGAATGCGGACGGCGCGTCAGGCCAGTGCAGCGATATCGAACGAGGCCGCATACGCTGCCGGGTTGGTGCCGTCCCATACCTTCCCGTCCATCAGCGCGCTTGAGCGCAGCGTGGCGCGCGGCGACGCTACGCTGGCCATTTCGGCCGCTTCCCGGTACAACGCGATGCGATTGACCTCGGTGGCCACGGCCAGATAGTCCGGATCGCTCTTCAACAAACCCCAGCGCCGGTGCTGCGTCATGAACCACATCCCGTCCGACAGGTACGGGTAGTTGGCCGCCCCGTGCGTATGAAAGCGCAGGCAATGCGGGTCTTTCCAGCGCTTGCCAAAGCCATTGTCGTAAAAGCCCAGCAGGCGCGGCTCGATCACTTCGCGGCCCGCATTCACAAACGCCGGGCTGGCGATGACTTCGGTCGTGGCCTGGCGATTCGTCAGCGACGAATCGATCCAGCGGCACGCATCCAGGATGGCGGCGACCAGCGCGCGCGCCGTGTTGGGGCACTCTTCGACAAACGCAGCGCTTGACCCGAGCACCTTGCCCGGATGGTCGCGCCAGATTTGCTGGCTGGTGGCTACCGTCACGCCGAAGCGGTCGGCGGCCGCGCGCTCGCCCCACGGTTCGCCTGCGCAAAAGCCGTCCATGTGGCCGGCACCCAGGTTGGCGGCCATCTGGCTTGGGGGCACAGTGACCATGGCGCAGTCGCGCAGCGGGTCGATGCCGGCCGCAGCCAGCCAGTAATTGAGCCACATCGCGTGGTTCCCGGTCGGGAAAGTCTGGGCAAAGGTGTAGCGGCGGGGCGCTGCTTTCATCAGCGTTGCGAGGCCCGGCCCATCGACTGCGCCAGCTTGCGCCAGCGCGCGCGCGAGCGTGATCGACTGGCCGTTCTGGCTCATGTTCATCAACACGGCCATCTTGTGCGCGCTGCCGCCAATGCCCATCTGCACGCCGTAGATCAGGCCATACAACACGTGGCCGGCATCGAGCGAGCCGCTGGTGAGGCGGTCGCGCATGCCCGACCACGAATGTTCACGGCTCATCACGATCTTGATGCCGTATTTTTCATCGAAGCCGAGCACCGACGCCATCACCAGCGGTGCGCAATCGGTCAGCGGCAAAAATCCCACCCGTACCGTTTCTTTTTCCGGCTTTGCCGCACCGGTAAAACCTGCCTTGACTGTCATCCTTGATCTCCACCTGCGGCGCTTAGCCGAGCAGGTCTTCCACGTCCACAATGCGTTGGGCGACATCCGCCAATTTCAGATTCTTGTTCATCGCCATGGCGCGCAGGCGCGCATAGGCTTGTTCTTCGGTGAGATCGCCGCGCCGCATCAGCAGACCCTTGGCGCGCTCGATGACTTTGCGCTCGAGGAGTTTCTGGCGCGTTTCCGACAACTCGTCGAGCAGCACCTGCTCGCGCCTGAAGCGCGCCAGCGCCACGTCGAGCACCGGCTTGATGCGCGCTGGTTGCAGGCCCGCCACGATGTATGCCGACACGCCCGCGGCCATCGCCGCATCCATGCTCGACGTCGACTGGTCGTCGGTGAACAGCACGATGGGACGGCGCGCGTCGCGCGTGGCGATGACGATATGTTCGAGCACATCGCGCGCGTCCGATTCGCTGTCGACGATGATCATGTCGGGCTGCAGCTGCGCGATGCGCTCGGGCAGGAAGAAGTCGGCCGGCAGCGAGGCGACGATGTCGTAGCCCGATTCGAGCAGGCCGATGCGCAAGTCGGCGCCGCGCTGTGCCTGCGCCGCCAGCGCGGCGTCGCCTTCGTCGTCCGGGAGGACGACTGTATTGACGACAACGATGCGCAGCTTGCGTGGGGGCGGATTCATGACTTCCACTAAGCAAGATGAGTGCCAAGCGTCGGCGGCGTACGCGTCCGGCACGCTGTCAGGCGTACGGGGCGAGGCGTAAAGGGCGACATGCTGCATGATAGAAACAAGACGTCAGGCGAAAATTTCTCTATAATTTTCCCCCCATGAATAAATCAGCGTGATTTGTTCATCCTCGCGACAGGCATCGGGCCTCCCCCGACGAAAGGTTTTCATGCAATTCGATATTTCCATGGTGGGCTACGTTGCCGCCTTCTGCACCACCGCAGCATTTATTCCTCAAGTTATTCTGGTCTGGCGCGAGCGGTCGGCCAAAGCAATCTCGCTGAGCATGTACTTGTCATTCTGCTTTGGTGTCCTGCTGTGGCTGTGCTACGGCATCGCCATCCGGGCATGGCCCATCGCCATCAATAACGGGATCACGCTCATTCTCGCATCGAGCGTACTGGTCATGAAATGGCGCTTCGACCGGCCGCGGAAGTAATGCTGTCGACAACTTGTCTTCACTTATTTCGCTTACATCTAAAAAAGTTATCCACGAAATAATTTCCTCAAAGATATACGATTTGCCTATTGTAGATATGATGTGCCGGTGATAGTGATATTCATGATTCGCATCACCAACATCACAAATCGAAATTTTATTTATGGCGAAAAGGTATTTATACTGCGATGCAACATCACAGTATTAATACAGGAAACGCCATGACAACCGCTACTCTCAACACCGCACCACAGAATACGCTGCGCCAGCAATTCGCCAACCTGCGCCGCGCGCTGGGCGAGTTCTCCCGTGCACTCTACGCTGCACAAGCCCGTGAATTCACCGTTGCCGATCCGGTCATTCCGGTGACGCTGTCGTCCCGTGCCCGTCAACGTGCACTGGAAGAACTGTTTGCACTGGCAAACACAAGCCAGCAACATTCCCCAAGCCTTTCCACCGAACTGCACTTCATCGCCTCACGAGGATAAATCATGGTAACCGCCGAACTCTTCTTTATCGCCCTCGCCGTCGCTGTGACTGGTTTTCGCGTCGTCATGCTGTACAAGCGCGCCGGCCAGACCAGTAACGCCGCCAACGCCTGACCCCTACAAGGACACCAACATGAATACCATCGAAACCCTCTCTATCGTGATCGCCGTTGTCGTCATGGCCGTACGCATCGTCATGTTTTTCCCACGCTCGGGCAAAACCGCCAACGCGTAAATACGGTTTGATTGTGTCGCGGAACCGCTTGGTTTCGCTTTGTATCAGGCAGCCGGGTGCGTCACCCAGTGACTGTCTCGTACGCTAAAATGCCCTCTCGCAATTCTTGCGACGAAGGCATTTTCCGTTTTCAGACCCCTCACTGTTCCCACGATGCGACTTCCTGCCCAGACCCTGTTTGCCACCATTGCGCTGATCGCGCTGTCGGCCTCCGCTGCCCCTACCGCTGTTGCGGCCGTCACTCCCATTACCCTCGACCAGGCCATGGCCAATCCCGACTGGATCGGCGCCGCTGCCGAACAGGCCTGGTGGCGCTGGGACAGCAAACAAGTGTTTTACCGCCAGAAAAGGATCGGCTCGCCGCTGCGCGACACCTATCAGGCTGGCGCCACACCACGCATCGTCGCCAGCACGGAGCTGGCCACGCTCGACAGCCCCGCCGTGGTCTACAACCGCGAGCGCACCCGCAGCCTGTTTCTGCGTAACGGCGACCTGTTCGAGCGCGACCTGAAAAGCGGCGCGCTGACGCAGATCACGCGCGGCATGAACGGCGTGGCCAATCCACAATTTTCCAGTGACGGCAAACATGTGCAATACCGCAGCGGCAGCGACTGGTTCAGCTGGAGCAGCATCGACCGCGTGAACGCTCCGGTGGCGCTGCTGCGTGCCGTCAAGGATCCTGCCGCCGCGCCCGACGATGACGCAATGCGCACCATGCAACTGCGCCTGATCGCCACGCTGAAACGCCAGAAAGACGACCGTGACGCCAATCGCGCCAAGGCCGAACAGGACCGCAGCGCCGATGCCACGCGCGCGCCGATGCCGATTTATCTGGGCGACAAGATCGTCATCGATAGCAGCATGCTGTCGCCGGACGGCCGCTACCTGCTGGTGGTCACTGCGCCGAAAGGCGCGGAGAAAGGTCGTATCGGCAAGTTGCCGCGGTACGTGACGGAATCGGGCTACGAAGAATCCGAGGACGAGCGCACGCGCGTGGGTCGCAATATGCCGACGCCGAATTTGCTGAAACTGATCGACCTGCGGACGAATAAAATCCAGGATGTCCCATTCGACAGCCTGCCGGGCATCACGACCGATCCTTTGGCCGCGATGCGCGCCGCGCAGAAACTCGATGCACTGAAGGGCAACCGTCCGCTGCGCATTCAGGATGACGGCGACGGCATCCACTGGAGCGCCAACGGCGAAAAGGCGGCCATCATTTTGCGCGCGATCGACAACAAGGACCGCTGGATTGCCACAGTCGACCTCGCTGCCGCGAAGCTGGTGCCGGTTCATCGCCTGATCGACGCCGCGTGGGTGAATTACGACAACAGCGAATTTGGCTGGCTGCCGGACAACAACACGCTATGGTTCCTGTCCGAAGAAACCGGCTATTCGCAGCTGTACACATGGAATGGCGGCCACCAGCGCGCGGTGACCAGCGGCAATTGGGAAGCCTCCGACATCACCTGGTCCAGCGATGGCAGCACTGCCTGGATGATGTGCAACCGCGCCACACCGGGGGTGTACGAGGTGTGCGCCGCGTCGGTAAAAGACGGCAGCACGCGCGAAGTGACGGCGCTCGATGGCGGCGTCGAGCGTTTTACGGTGTCTCCCGACCAGTCGAAATTGCTGGTGCACTATTCCTCCGCCTACGTGCCGACCCAGCTGGCGACGGTGGCTCTCCGCGGAGGTGCCACGGTGAAACTGACCGACAGCCGCAGCGCCGAGTTCAAGGCCCGCAACTGGATTACGCCGGAAATTGTCGCGGTCCCGTCGTCGAAAGGCGCGGGGAACATCTGGGCCAAGCTGTATCGCCCGGCGGTGATGGATCCTGCAAAAAAATATCCGGTCGTGATGTTCGTGCACGGTGCCGGCTATTTGCAGAACGTGTCGAAACGCTACCCGGTGTATTTCCGCGAGCAGATGTTCCATAACCTGCTGGTGCAGCAGGGCTACATCGTGCTGGACATGGACTACCGCGCCTCGAAAGGTTATGGCGCCAAGTGGCGCACGGCAATCTACCGCCAGATGGGCCATCCGGAACTGGACGACTACCTCGACGGTGTGAACTGGATGGTGGCCAATCACCAGGGCGACGCAAAAAATGTTGGCATCTATGGTGGCAGCTACGGCGGCTTTATGACCTTCATGGGCCTGATGCGCGCCCCGGATGTGTTCAAATCGGGCGCGGCGCTGCGCCCGGTATCGGACTGGACCACGTACAACCACGAGTACACGGCCAACATCCTGAACACGCCGGAACTCGATCCGGAAGCCTATAAAGTATCGTCACCGATCGAGTTCGCCGAAAATTTGAAGGGCAACCTGCTGATCGCCCACGGCATGATCGACGACAACGTGTTTTACCAGGATTCGGTGCGCATGGCACAGCGTCTCATCGAGCTCAAAAAAGACCACTGGGAACTGGCCAGTTATCCGCTTGAGCGCCACGGTTTCGTGCAGCCGGAAAGCTGGTATGACGAGTATCGTCGCATCGACCAATTGTTTGAACGGACGCTGAAAGACTAGATTTTCCGTTGTTCAATTTCTCTGTTGAAACGCCGTTCGTATCGAGCGGCGTTATCAAGAAGTTATCCCTATAATCGACGCAAAAATCCGATTAGATCACTTCGTATCAACAGGGAAGAACATGAAACAAAGCATCGCCATTGTCGGCGCCGGTTTTTCAGGTGCCGTGATTGCCAACCAGCTGGCGCACGCTGGCTACACCGTCGACGTCTTCGAAACCCGCCCCCACGTGGCGGGTAATTGCCACTCCGAACGCGATCCCGAAACCGGCGTCATGCTGCACGTGTACGGTCCGCACATCTTCCACACCGACAATGAACGCGCGTGGGAATTCGTTAATCGTTTCAGCGAATTCAAGCCGTATGTGAACCGCGTCAAGGCCATCACCAACGACCGCGTCTACACGCTGCCGATCAACCTGCTGACCATCAACCAGTTTTTCGGCAAGACCTTCCGGCCGGCCGAAGCGGCTGCCTTCCTGGCCGAGCTGGGCGACAAGACCATCGAGAATCCCACCACGTTCGAAGACCAGGCGCTGCGTTTTGTCGGACGCGAATTGTACGAAGCGTTCTTCAAGACCTACACGATCAAGCAGTGGGGATTATCGCCAAGCGAGCTGCCGGCCAGCATTTTGAAACGGCTCCCGGTGCGCTTCAATTACGACGACAATTATTTCAATCACAAATACCAGGGCATGCCGACGGAAGGCTACACCACGCTCGTCGAAAAAATGTTCGATGTGCCGGGCATTACCGTCCATTTGAGCACCCCGTTCGATCCTGCATCGAAAGCCGATTATGCGCACGTGTTCTACGCCGGCCCGATCGATGCGTGGTTCCAGCATGCGGAAGGCCGCCTGCCATACCGCACGCTGGACTTCGAAGTGTTCCGCGACAAAGGCGACTACCAAGGCAATGCCGTGGTCAATTATTGCGACAACGCCCAGCCCTACACGCGCATCACGGAACATAAACATTTCTCGCCGTGGGAGCAGCACGAGGGCACGATCATGTACAAGGAATACAGCCGCCAGTGCGAAGAAAAGGATATTCCGTACTACCCGATCCGCCTCGCACGCGACAAGGAACAGCTCGAGCGTTACGTGAACATCGCACGCCAGGAAGAGAACGTGACGTTCGTCGGTCGCCTCGGCACGTACCGTTACCTGGACATGGATGTGACGATCAATGAAGCGTTGATCACGGCCGATAAATTTTTGACCAGCGCCAAAGACAAAACGCCGATGCCGGCGTTTGTCGTGGATCCGTTAGCGTAATTTTTGAGCCGCGGACTGGTAAATCTTCCAGATTCGCGGCCATCGTTTTATAGTGTATGGATCCCCGCCTGCGCGAGGATGTAGCTGTCCACAATATCCCCCAATACATCCAGCGGCACCGAGCCCGATTCCAGCACCAGGTCGTGAAACGCCGGCAGTGAAAATTTCGGCCCCAGCGCGGTGCGCGCCTTTTCACGTAATTCGATAACCCGCAGCATCCCGATCATGTACGCATTCGCCTGTCCCGGCCACGCGATATAGCGTTCCACTTCCTGCGCACCGATGCCGTAATCGATCGCCTGTTCGCGCGTCCAGCCTTTCGCATGCAGGCCGGTATCGACCACCAGCCGCCGGGCGCGGAACAGTTCGGACCCGAGTGCACCGAGCAATCCGGGCACATCGTCTGTATACCAACCCTGCTCTACTGCCAGCCGCTCGGCATACAAACCCCATCCTTCCGCGTGCGCACTGCCGCCGCTGAAGATGCGCTGGCTGCGGAATTTCGGCAAATTGGTCAGCTCCTGCTGGATCGCCAGCTGAAAATGGTGGCCCGGCACGGCTTCGTGATACGACAGGCTGCGCATGCGGATCGTGTCGAACGTCGGTCCGCGCATCGGCACCCAGAAAATCCCGGGACGGCTGCCATCCGGGGCCGGCAGCGAATAGTGCGCGGCGGCCGCTGCTTCGGTCAGCGCCGGCTCGCGCTGCACCACCACCGGTGCGCGTGGTTTGATGTTGAAAATGGCCGCGCTGCGCATTTCGGCATCTTTGACCATCGCGGTGTAACTTGCCAGAATCGCCGGGCGCGGATCGCCGTCGCCTTTCGGCTGGAACGTGGCGTCGAGCTGCTTCATGCGCGCTTCGACGCTGCCATCGGCATAGCCCAGCGCACGCAGGTGACGGTCCATTTCACCCTCGATACGTGCCACTTCGCGCAGGCCGATGGCGTGGATCTGCTCGGGCGTCAGGTTGGTGCTGGTGAAATTGGCGACGGCGCGCGCGTACGCTGCAGCGCCATCGGGCAGGCGCGCAATGCCCACCACGTCGCCGGTCTTCGGCGCAATCTCGGCCATGAACGCCTGCACCCGCACGTAGGCTGGCAAGATGCGGGTGGCCACAATCTCGGTTGCGCGCGCAATCGCGTCAGCGCGGGCAGCTGGCGTCAGGTCGGCAATCTTGCCGCTGCGCTGCTCGAATGACGTGATCAGGCCATTTTTGGCGGGCGCATCTTTCAGGAAGCCGTTCACCTGGTCTTGCGCGCGCGCCAGGATGACCCGCGGCGGCAGCAGGTTTTTTGCCGCCGCCGCGCGCGCACGGACCAGCGCCTCATCGATGCGCGGCGCCACTTGTTCGAGCCGCGCCAGGTAGCTGTCGACATCGGCCGCGTTGCGCAGCGGGTGCGTTGTGTTCATGAAATTGATCAGGCCGATGTGCACGCCGCCAAACTGGGAAAACACAAAACTGTGGTCTTCGAACGGCTCGTTGGCGATCACATTGCCGAGCGACCAGTGCATCACGGCAGCCGACGTGCGCTGCGTTGCATCGAGCGGCCCGGCCATCCATTTATCCAGGCGCGCCAGTCCTTCACTGGCAAGCTTGCGCGTCTTGTCGCGCTGGGCCTGGGTGATCGGTGTCAGTTTACGGTCCAGCCTGGCCTGCTCGGCGCCGCTGAAATACTGTGTCGACGTGGCCAGTTGCGGATTCAGGCGTACCCAGTCTTCGGCAAATTTGTCAGCCCACTTGTCGAAGGCGGCGTTGGGTTTGACGGCTTGCGCCGTGCCGGCTGGCGCGGCGAGCGCTGTGCAAGGCAGCGTGGCGCCGGCGAACACAAGCGGAACAAACAGCGTGGCAATGGTGGCGCGCAAAGTGATGGTCATCGTTTTTCTCATGAGGGCGGTAACAGGCTCTGAAGTGGCCTGCTCGGCGTAAATTTATCATGAACGATGCGCGCCAAGGCTACTGCATGAAGCTGCTGGCGCCGTGCTCCTGTTTCATGCTCGCCGCGCCAACTGAGCGAGCGCCGTAATCAAGCGGTCGACCTGGGCCTCGGACGTGAAAATCGCTGGCGTCACGCGCACGCACGAACCAGACGCGAGCCCGTCGCGCGGCACCGTGAAAATGCGGTGGTCGGTCAGCAGCCGCTGCGCCACGGCTGCATTTTGCGATGGCGTGGTTTGCCCGCGCAGGCGAAACGACGCAATCGCGCTGACCAGGCGCGGGTCGTCCGACGCCAGCACGTCGATGCCGTCGATGCGGCGCGCGGCGTCAACCCAGCGCTGGCGCAGCAGCCGCAGGCGCGCCTGCTTGTTCGACACGCCGATCTGCTGGTGCAATGCCAGCGCAACGGGGAGCGCCGTGTAGGCGGCGAAATTGACGGTCCCGGTGTGCACGCGCGTACGTATGTCGGCGCCGGCGCGCTCGCCCATGTAGGGATCGATGTCCGGTACGCGGCCGCGCTTGATGTAGACGGCGCCCACGCCAACCGGCGCGCCTATCCACTTATGCAGGTTGATGCCGGCAAAATCGGCTTCCAGGTCGGGGATGCGCATGTCGAGCTGGCCAAAGCCGTGCGCGGTGTCGACGATGACATCCACGCCGCGCCCCCGCGCCATGCGGCTGATTTCCGCCACGGGCAGCACCATGCCGTTGCGGTGGTTGACGTGTGTGAGCAGTACCATTTTGATGCGCGGGTTGCGCTCCAGCGCGGTGGCGTATGCAGCGACCAGGCTGGCGTGGGTGGCCGGTTCCGGCATGGCGATGGCGATGACGTCGACGCCGCGCCGGGCGCGCAGCCATTGCATGGCGAGGATCATGCCGTCGTAGTCGATGTCCGCATGCAGCACGGCGTCGCCCGGGCGCAGGCGGTTGTAGCCGCCGATCAGCACCTGCAGCGCTTCGGTGGCGCCGCGGGTAAACACGATTTCATCCGGTGCCACGCCAAGCGCCGCTGCGGCGTGACGGCGCGCGGCTTCATACGCGGGCGGGAAGGCAGTGCGGCCGTACCACGAGTTGCCCCGGTTCGCGCTGGCGGTATCGCGCTGGTATGCTTCGAGCACCGGGCGGGCCATCGAACCCCAGTAGCCGTTATCGAGCAGGACCACGTCGTCGGCCATGTCGTACTGGGCAGCGACGGCGGCCCAGTAGCGCTCGTCATGCGCAAGCGCGGCAGGACTGACGGCGGCCGGGGGCGGCGCCAGCAGTGG
>JALYUM010000078.1 GCA_030853745.1 Pseudomonadota bacterium
GGCAAGCACCATCAAGCACCGGCAAGCACCGGCAAGCACCGGCAAGCACCAGCAAGCAACAGCAAGCAAAAGGAAAGGATCAACAGGCACCAGGACAGCACCACCAAACTCCAGCAAGCACCATCAATCAACAGCAATCAACAGCAGGCACCGGGAAAGCAAACGATGACCACACCTTTTATTCACGTACTTGTCGCTGCGATGCTGGCAGCTTTCCTGTCGGGCTGTGCGGATTCCATGACACGCCTGTCGCAGCCGCGCATGGATTTACTCGGCATGCCAGTGCTGGAACAGCCGCTGACGATGTCGTCCACGCGTGTCGTCGTGATCGATGCCGATACGCGCTGGGTGAATGTCGATGGCGGTGATACTGTCCGGTTTATCGTCGGCGACCGCAGCTTCGCCTGGAATTTCCAGGTCAACCCAAGTATTGCGATGTTCTACCTGCAGCAGATTGCACCGCCCGGCGCGCTGACGCACCGGGTGGCGGTCTACGTCGCGCCGAATCCTTTGTATGGTTCCGGCGGCTGACGACGTCAGTTTTTAGCTGATTCCGTCGCCCGCAAAAATTGCGGCTTCAACTTGCCGTTTTCGACGACGGCAATGATGGTATTGGCCACCGTGCCGCCTTTGTCCGTCAAGCCCTCGATTTCATTCGGGTTGTACTCGACTGGCAATGTGCTGAAAGCCTTGTCCATCTGCGTGCGGATGGCCACTGCATCGGTCACGTTGCCTGCCAGTTTCATCGCGGCGATGGTCGCGTGGACGGCCGAGTAGTTCAGGCTGACTTCGGTGCTGGGATCCTTGCCGGGATACAGTTTGCGATAGCGCGCCACGAAGGCGGTGGGGGCCGGCCGGACGTCGCCAGCCAGCGGCATGACGCCGATTGCGCCTTCCAGTGGCGCGTAGCCGCCGGTGACTTTGGCCATTTCGTCGAGCTTGGCCTGGTCCAGCACCACCAGACCGCCTTTGAAGCCCAGTTCGCGTGCCTGTTTTGCCACCAGCGCGGTCGGTTCCGAGGCGCCGCCGATCAGTAACACGTCGGGCTTGGTTTGCAGCACGCGGCTGACGCCACTGTAAAAGTCGGCAGCCTTGTTGTAGGACATCGGGTTTTCGCCGACCACCTTGCCGCCCGCTGCTTCCCACACTGGCTTGAACGCAGTCATCCAGGCCTTCGCGTAATCATGGTCGCCCGTGGCAAACGCGATGTTCTTGCCGAAGCGCGTCATCATGGTCTTCGTGAACGGGGCGATGTAGCCAGTGAAATCGGGTGGAATGCGCACCGTCAGCTTGTTGCCGCGCTCGGTAACTTGCGGCAGGCTGGTGTAGGCCAGCAGCAGCACTTTCGATTTTTCGTTGAACGCCTGCACGGCAAACACGCCACCGGAGTGCGGTACCAGCACGGCCGCAGTCTTGTGCTGCTGCACCAGGCGCTGGACGTTGATGCCGGTTTCGCTCGGGTTGTATTTGTCGTCGAGCGGGACGATTTCCACCTTGTATTTTTTGCCGCCGATATCGAGTGGCCTGGCATTGATTTCGGCGGCCGCCATTTCCATGCCGTTCAGCACATTCTTGCCATACAGCGCTGCGCCACCGCTCAGTGGTCCCGAGAAGCCAATCTTGATGATGTCCTGCGCGCTGGCCAGTCCGGCAACGCCGAGGGCGGCTGCCAGGATGCTCAGGCGCAGCAGTGAGGGGTGCAATTTCATGGTGTGTCTCCTTGTGATGATTGCGTGGGGAACTGCTCCGGAGTCTTCACGCTCCGATGTATGCCTTGCGCACCTGCGCGTTGTTCAACAAATCTTCGCGGCCGCCTTCCGCTTCGGAGTCTTCACGCTCCGATATATGCCTTGCGCACCTGCGCGTTGTTCAGCAAATCTTCGCGGCCGCCTTCCAGCACGATCCTGCCCTGCTCAAGCACGTAGGCGCGGCTGGCAATGTTCAGCGCCGCGTAGGCATTCTGTTCGGCCAGCAGGACCGTGGTGCCGGCCTGGTTGATGCGCGCGATGATCTCGAACATTTGTTTGACGACAAGTGGCGCCAGGCCCAGCGACGGTTCGTCGAGCAGCAGCGCTTTCGGGCGGCCCATCAGTGCGCGTCCCAGCGCCACCATCTGCTGCTGGCCACCCGACAGCGAGCCGGCCGGGCAATCCTTCTTTTCATCCAGAATAGGGAACAGCCCAAAAATCTCTTCCAGCGAGCGCCGCGTGCCGGGCTGGTCGCGCCGGTGCACATACGCACCCAGCAACAGGTTTTTCAGCACCGACATGCCGGGAAACAGCTTGCGGCCCTCGGGACAGTGGATCAGGCCATCGGCGACGATCTGCGACGGCTTGCGGCCGCACAGTTCCTGCGCGCCAAACAAAATGCTGCCGGAGGCGGCGCGCTGCAAGCCGCTGATGGTTAAAAACAGCGAACTCTTGCCGGCGCCGTTCGAGCCGAGCAACACTACCAGCTCGCCCTCACGCGCGTGCAGGGTGACCTTGTCGAGCGCGCGAAAACTGCCGTACGACAGCGACACATTGTCAAGCGTCAGCATGTTCGCTCCCCAGGTACGCTTCGATGACGGCCGGGTTGGCGCGGATCTCGGCCGGCGTGCCTTCGGCAATCTTCTCGCCATAGTTCAGCACCAGAATTTTGTCGGCGAGTTGCATGATCACGTCCATCTTGTGTTCGATGAGGCAGATGGTCAGGCCGCTGTCGGCCATTTTGCGGATCAGCGCGGCCAGGCCCGCAGTTTCTTCCGGATTCACCCCGCCGGCCGGCTCATCGAGCAGCAGCAGGATCGGATCGGTGGCGAGTGCCAGTGCAAACGCAACGCGTTTGCGTTCTTCCTGCGAGATGTCGCCGGCTATGCGCTGCTCGAGATGCGCGAGGCCCACGAAGTCGAGCGCCGCGCGCGCTTTTTCGCGGCACACGCGTTCCTCCATGCGCAGCCGTCTGGTCCCGAGAATCACGTCAATCAGGTTCGACTGCGTGCGCAGGCGGTGGCCGACGATCAGGTTGTCCAGCACCGTCGCACTGTCGAACAGTGTCGTGCTCTGGAAGGTACGCGCCACGCCGCGCCGGGCGACCTGGTCGGCACGCAGCCCGGTCACATCGGCGCCATTGAAAACGATGCGTCCCGACGTTGGCGCCATCGCGCCGCTGATCAGGTTGAAAAACGTGGTCTTGCCGGCGCCGTTCGGACCGATGATGGCGTTGATGGCACCTTTGGCAAACTGCACGCTGACGTCGTTGACGGCATTCAGGCCGCCGAATTTTTTGGTGAGCGACGTAATCTCAAGCATGCCGCGTCCCCGCCTTCGACACCGCCGGCAATGGCACCCGGGCCGCCGCATTGCGCCGGCGCCAGCGCAGCCAGGTTCCCACCACGCCGTGCGGCAAAAAAATCACCAGGATCACCAGCAGCGGGCCGAAGACGACGAAGCGGTAATCCTGCAGCACCTGCAGATATTGCGTCAGCCATGGCACCGAGATCGCGCCGAGCAGAGGCCCGAGCAGCGTGCCGATGCCGCCCACCAGCATGTACATCGTCATGTCGAAGGTGTGTTCGACGCCGGCGATACCGGGGCCGAGGAAGCGTACATAGCCTGCGTACAGGCCGCCCGCCAAGCCGGCGAAGAACACCGACAACATGAACGCCAGGAGTTTATTGCGCATCAGGTTGATGCCGAGGGCCTGCGCCAGGTCGTCGCCATTGCGGATCGCGACAAAAGTGCGGCCCAGCAGTGAGTGAACGATGCGGTGCATGATCCACAGGCTGGCCACCAGAAAGAACAGCACCAGGTAATACTGCGGGCGCGCGTCGGTAAAGTCGATCGGGCCGATGGCGCCGGGCGCCGGGATGCCGATGATGCCGACGGTACCGTGCGTCAGGCTTTCCCATTTTTCGATCAGCAGGTACATGATGTAGCCGACGCACAGGGTAAAAATCGAGAAGAAGTGGCTCTTCAAACGCAGCGACACCAGCCCGACGAACAGGCCGATGACGGCAGCCACCACGCCTGACAATGCGAACGCAGGCCAGAACGGCCAGCCATGGTCGACCGTCAAAATACCCACCGTGTAGGCGCCGACTGCCATGAAGCCGCTGTGGGCCAGGTTGAACTGGCCGGTGTAGCCGGTGATCAGGTTCAGGCCGACCGTGGCGATGGCGTAGATAAAGGCGGTCGACATCACGGTCAGGTGATAGTCGTTGCCGGCCAGGTAAGGAAAGGCGAGGGCGAACAGCAGCAGAACGGACCAGCCAATTTTTGCCGAGAGCAGGTGTGAGAATGCGGTCATCAGCGTGTTCCCTTGCTGAACAGGCCCTGCGGCCGGAACGACAGAATTACCACCAGCAGCGCGAACGCGATGATGTCCTTGTAATCGGTCGAAATATAAAATGCGCCGAAGGCTTCGGCAAAGCCGATGATCAGGCCGCCGGCAATCGCACCCGGCACGCTGCCCATGCCGCCCAGGACGATGATCACGAACGCCTTGGTGATGACCAGGTTGCCCATCGACGTATACACCAGGTTGATGGGTGCGTACAGCACTGCGGCCATGGCGGCCAGCGCGCCGGAGATGGCGAAAGTCAGCATCGCCACGCGCCGGGCGTCGATGCCGACCAGCGCGGCGCCGTCACCGTTCTGCGCCATCGCCACGATGGTGGCGCCGGTGATGGTCTTTTTCAGGAACAGCTGCAGCAGGCCGACCAGCACGAAAGCCGCGACGATGATCAGGAGGCGCTGGGCCGGCAGGCTCAGGCCGCCAATGCTGACGATTTGCGTGTAGGGTGTGGGCAAGCGGTGAAAATCGGCGCCCCACAGCGCCTGTGCACCAGCTTCCAGAAACAGCAGGATGCCGATCGACGCAATCATGTGATGCAGATAGGGGGCGTTGCGCAAGGGGTGGAACACCAGGCGTTCGGACAGCACCGCGATGAGTGCCACGGCGGCAGCAGCGCCGGCCATCGCCACCCAGTAATTCAGGCCGAGGCTGGTGATCAGGTAAAACGCGACAAAGGCGCCGGTCATGTAAAACGCGCCGTGGGCAAAGTTGGGTACATGCAGGATGCCGTACACCAGCGTCAGACCGAGGGCCACCAGGCTATACACGCCGCCCAGCGTCAGCCCGTTCAGAGCTTGCTGCAAAAATAGTTCCAAGGTCTTGTCTCCATTGGTTGACCAGGTGCTGCCGGACATCGATGGAAGCGGTCTGTGCCGCTATTGCTCCATGGAGGCCGGGAAGTGCAGAAAGATAGGGCGGTGTTCCTTGCAAGCGACAAAAAATGAAGAGAGCGTTCGAATCTGTACCGAATTTTGCAGTGCAAAACAAGGCGATGTAGAATGGAACTGGGAAAAAGAATACGATATTTTTGCTGTTACAGCAACGAAATCGGGCGCGTATTGACGAACTATAAGGTAATCCATGCAAGATAGCGACAGCAATCAGGACGACGCCGGCGTGCCTGGCGAGCCTGGACGCAGCACCGAGGAACGTTACTTCATTACGGCGTTGGCGCGCGGACTGGAGGTGCTGGCCTGCTTCCGCTCCGCCGACAAGGGACTGTCGAACCAGCAGATCGCCGAGCGCTGCGGCCTGCCCAAGTCGACCGTCACCCGTTTTACGTACACGCTCACGCGCCTCGGTTATCTGGTGCAGGTGGAGGCGGGCGGCAAATTCACGTTGGGGACCGCAACGCTGGCGCTGGGCAGCTCGATGCTGGCGCGCCTCGATATCCGCCAGCTGGCGCGTCCAATGATGCAGGAGCTGGCCGATTTTTCCGGCACCACGGTATCGATTGCGGTGCGCGACCGCCTGTCGATGATTTACGTCGAAGTGTGCCGCAGCACGGCGGCGCTGTCGCTGTCGCTGCAGGTCGGTTCACGCATGCCGATCGCAGCGTCGGCGATGGGACGCGCCTACCTGGTAAAAGCGCTTGACCAGGAGCGCAAGGACATCATCGCGCGCAGCCAGGAACTCGATGACATGGCGGGCGCCGCGATGAAGGAGGCGCTGGCGAAGGGTCTGCAGGATTACGCGGCATATGGCTGCGCGACGTCGTTTGGCGAATGGCAAAAGGATGTGAATGGCATCGCGGTGGGGTTCTTCCCCATTGGCGGAAGCCAGCTGATGTCGATCAACTGCGGCGGCCCGGCGTCGAGCGTCACGCAGGCGTTTTTGCTCGATGAAGTGCGGCCGCGCCTGATCGAGATTGCAGCACGGCTGGAGTCGTGACGTCATCCTCGCGCAGGCGGGACCCATAAACCGTATGCTGCGGACGCATCTCGATTCCACCAATCCTGCAGACGCGGCCATGGGGTCATCGCGCAGGAATGACGCCTGCGCAGGAATGACGCCTGCGCAGGAATGACGCGACCAGGGTGACTACGACGCCAGCTGCACTTTCGTCAACGCCGGCATCACCGCAAACACCCCGCTGGCCCGCAATATCCGCGCATCCCCGATGTGCAGATAACAGTTCGCAAACGCCATCCGCTGGCCAATCCGCACAATCTCCACACGCGCCTCGACCCAGTCGCCCGGGTGCGCCGCGGCGATAAAATCAGTGCTCAGGTTGACCGTCACGAACGAGATTTTTTCCTCGCATGCGATCGACAGGCCAATGCCCAGCGCACTGTCGGCCAGCGCCGCGAGCATGCCGCCGTGCGCAATCCCGCGCATGTTCGTGTGGCGCGGTTCGATGCGCAAGGCGATGGTGGTATTGCCGTCGATGCGGCGGCAATACAGCGGCCCCACGCCCGCCATGAAGGGCCCGCCCCGGCGCAGGCGGACAAACCCCTCCGGCACATCGTCAGTTTCTGCGTGCATTGCTGAATCGTTTTGATCTTCCATGTTTTGCAGCGTAAAACAGCACGCAGCATGCGTCAAGGATGTAGCTGTTGTTTTGCAGGGCTTGTGTGCTAATGTTAAATGAAACCCGGTTTCGCACAGCAACTCCAATTTTATGGGAGCCTCATGCCTGATCTTCACCCAGCGTTCTGGCCAGCCGGTCTGCCGCGCCATTTGTCCGTCCCTCGCACCAATCTGTTTTACAACCTGGAAGTCTCGGCGCGGCGCTATCCCGACAAGCCGCTGGCGATCTTTTACGACACGCCCCTTACCTACGCCGATTGCATCGGCCAGGTTGAAAAACTGGCAGGCCATCTGCAAGTGGTCTGTGGCGTAAAACCGGGCGACTGCGTGCTGCTTTACCTGCAAAACAGTCCGCAATTCATCGTGGCCTATTACGCGATTCTGCGCGCGAATGCCGTCGTGGTGCCGGTCAATCCGATGAACCTGACCGAAGAACTGCGCCACTACGTCAGCGATACAGGCGCGGCGACCATCGTCACGGCCCAGGACCTGATGCCGCAGGTTGGCCCCTTGATGGCGCACGGCCTGCGCCACGTGCTGGTGGCGGCGTATTCAGATTACCTCACCGTACCGACCGACTTGCCGGTGCCGGAATCGATCGCGGCGGCGCGCGAAGCGCTGACAGGCGATGGCGTCGTGCCGTGGTCCACCATGCTGGCAAACGCGCATTGTCCCGGCGCGATGACGGCCAGCGCCGACGCACTGGCCGTCATGCCGTACACCTCCGGCACCACCGGCCACCCGAAAGGCTGCATGCACACGCACGCCAGCGTGATGTACAACGCTCTTGCGGGCGTGCAGTGGTTCGGTGCGCAGCAGGATGCGACCTCGCTGTCGGTGCTGCCGCTGTTTCATGTGACCGGCATGCAGGGCGGGATGAACGGCCCGATTTTCAGCGGCGCCACCATCGTGCTGATGGCGCGCTGGGACCGCGATACGGCGGCAGAACTGATCCGCCGCCACCGCGTGAATGCGGTGCAGCTGATCACGACGATGGTCATCGACCTGCTGTCCAGTCCACGCATCGACGACTACGATTTATCGAGCCTGACGCGTATCAGCGGCGGTGGCGCCGCCATGCCAGACGCGATTGCGCAGAAACTGCAGGCGCTCCTCGGCATTCCGTACGTTGAGGGCTACGGCATGTCGGAGACGATCGCGCCGACACACATCAATCCGGTAGCGCACCCGAAGCGCCAGTGTCTCGGCATCCCGATTCAGGATGTCGATGCGCGCATCGTCGATCCTGAATCGCTGGCCGAACTGGCGCGGGGTGAAGTAGGCGAAATCGTCGTACACGGACCGCAGGTGATGCGCGGTTACTGGAACAACCTGGAAGCCACGCGTGACGCTTTTGTCTACATCGACGGCAAGCGTTTTCTGCGCACCGGCGACCTTGCGCGCATCGACGACGACGGTTATTTTTTCATGGTCGACCGCCTGAAAAGGATGATCAATGCGTCCGGCTATAAAGTATGGCCGGCCGAAGTCGAGATGCTGCTGTACCGGCATCCGGCTATCAGGGAGGTGTGCGTGGTCGCCAGTTTTGATGCGCGCCGCGGCGAAACCGTCAAGGCAGTGGTGGCGTTGCGAGCGGGGCTGGAGCATAGCGTGGGCGCGCAGGAAATCATCCATTGGGCCCACCAGAATATGGCGGCGTACAAGTGCCCGCGCATCGTGGAGTTTTGCGCGGTGCTGCCGAAATCGGCCACCGGCAAAGTCCAATGGCGCGCGCTCGAGGAACGCGCGCCGAAGGTTTGAAGCGCTTTAGAAGTAGTGGATCACGCCAGTGGTAAAGCGGTTCGCTTTGTCGCTGCCCACCGCCACGAAGCCCTGCGCCAGGTTGATCTGGGTGGCTGTGACGACGGTGTCCGTGGTGGCGCGGCCAATCGAGATATACCCATTGGTGCGCTTGCTGAACAGGTACTTGGCAATGCCGATGTACTGGCGCGACTTGTCGTCAAGGTCGCCCGAGCGGGTGGTGTTGTAAAACGCCGCGGTGAGCACGACGGCGGGAGCCACCGTGAAGTCGGCGCCCACGCCGAACACGCTGATCTTGCGGCGCGTGCTATCCAGCCGGTTCTGCGAGTACGTCGATTTCAACGCCATCATCGGCATCGTGTACTTGATGCCGAAGGCGTGCGAGGTGAGAAGGTCGGTGTCCAGATTGTTTTTCAACCGTGCATACGCGCCGCCCACCGACAGCGGTCCTTCGACATAAAAAGCCGACGCGGCGGTGTAGGAACTTTTCTGGATATTGCCCGGCTGCTCGCCAAACGCGCGCATCAATGCAAAGTGGGCGCCTTTCCAGTTCGGCGACACGTAGCGCACCGAGTTGTTCTCGCGCAGCGCGGTGCCGCCGTTATTGGCGCCATAAGCACCGTACACCGACGAGTTGTTCATCGCCGAAAACAGCACGTTCGGGCTGGTGGCGGCAAACGCCAGTCCCATCGGATCGGCCATACCTACGGACTGTACGCCGAGGATGTTCTGGCGGCCGATGTCGATGGCACCGTAATTGCTGATCAGGCCAACGGTCGCTTCGCGGTCGAACAGACTGGTGGACGAGGGCGTGCCGGTAGCGACGCCAGCGCCGCCGGTGTCGTTGAGCAGCGTGCCTTCCAGGCCGAAGCGCGCCTTGACGCCGCCGCCCAGGTCTTCCAGCCCTTTGAAGCCCCAGCGCGACACCTGCATCTGTCCGGCCTCGACTGTTGTGCGGTTACCACTTTCGTTGGTGACATGGGTGATGCCTGCATCGATGATGCCGTAGATGGTGACGTTCGACTGGGCATGCGCTTGCGTCGCGCACAGGCCGAGAGCGGCCAGCGCGAGGGTGGTTTTTTTCATGTAAAACTGTCTCCATTAGGGCGGAGAGTGCACCGGCCCGGACGAGCCGGTATGCATTCTCCTGCTCAGCCTACGGTTTCTCTAGGTGGAACTCGTCAGGCTGAAATGGAACTGTATTTTTTTGACGGTTCACTGTCAATCACTATCGATGAAGTTGGTAGAAGTACTGTTGTTGTCAGCGCAAATCAGCAATCGGCAATCGACATCAACAATCAGCATCAACAATCAACAATCAGCAATGAGCAACGCAACGCTCCACCAGCGTGCGCACCTGCGCGCGCGTCTGTGGTGCCGGCCCGAACAGTGCGCGAAAAATAATTGGCGCAACCACCGCGTCCATGAATGCGTCCACCTCCGGCACGGCCTCCTGCCGCGCAAGGCCACGCGCCACGATCTGCCGGATCTGCCCGGCCACGATCAGCGAGCACTGGGAGCTCACATCGGCGCGGTTGCCCGCCAGGACATCGTGCAACATCGTCAGGCCGACTGTCGACGTCATCTCGTCGAGATACTGCTCCGCCCAGGCCTGCAAATCGCCCAGCACGGTGCCGGTGTCCACCGGCGCCGTCTCCGCGCGCAAGCTGCCCAGCGCCACATCGGACAGCACGTCCGCCAGCGTGCCCCAGCGCCGGTATATCGTCGATGGCGTTACGCCCGCGCGGTCGGCAATCAAGGGAACGGTGAGCTCGGCGCGGTCGATTTCGGTATCGAGTTCGTGCACGGCCTGGTGTACGGCAGCCTGGACCCGGGCACTGCGCCCGCCTGGGCGGGGAGTTGTTTTTGCAGTCATTCCACCATTCTAAAGCAAAGAATTTGCTTTAGTGTTCTAATCTCGCAAAGGCGAATTCTTTGCTTTTATGAGCCAGAGGAATTTTATGAACACGACACGCACGATCACGGCCCCGACCCCCACACGGCAACTGGGTACGCATGCCTCGCTGTGGTTATTGGCCAGCATTCTGGTCTGCTTTCTCGCCGCGTCCAGCGCGCCGTCGCCGCTGTACGCCATTTACCGGCACGCCTGGGGCTTTTCGGCGCTGATGCTGACGGTCGTTTTCTCGGTGTATGCATTCGCGCTCCTTGGTGCGCTGCTGGTGTTCGGCGCGCTGTCCGATTACGTCGGCCGGAAAAAAGTGATCCTGCTGGCGCTCGGCCTCGAGATCGGTTCGCTGTTGGTGTTCGTGAGCGCCGACGCCGTGACCGGGCTGCTTGCAGCACGGGCGCTGCAGGGTCTTGCCACCGGACTGCTGACCAGTGCGCTCAGTGCGGCGCTGATCGATATCGACCGTACGCACGGCGCGCTCGTCAACAGCGTGGCGCCGATGATTGGCATGGGCATCGGCGCGCTTGGCACCAGCGTGCTGGTGCAATATGCGCCCGCCCCGACGCAGCTGGTCTTCGCCTTGCTCGCAGGTGTGCTGGTCGTGCAGGCCGCAGCGGTCGCGTTTTTGCCGGAAACGGTGGTGGCAAAAAAATGGCACTGGCATGCGCTGTGGCCCAGCGTGTCGATTCCGCATCAGGCGCGCGCGACCTTGTGGCAGATTTTGCCGGTGAATACCGCGCAGTGGGCGCTCGGCGGGTTTGCGCTGTCGCTGGGACCAACGCTGGCGCGTCTCGTCACCGGGAACAGCGCGCCGATGGTCGGTGGCGCCGCGATCGCGACGCTGGTGATGTCCAGCGCCGCTGCCATTTTTGTCGTGCGCACGTATCCACCGCAGCGAGTGCTGATCAAGGCGGCAATCGTGCTCATCGCCGGCATGGTCGTCACACTGGCTGCTATTGCATGGTCGTCGGCGCCCGCGTATTTCGTCGGCACGGCCATCATGGGCGCCGGCTTCGGCGCCGGTTTCAATGGATCGCTGCGCAGCCTGGTCGGACTGGCGCAGCCGGACCAGCGCGGCGACCTGATGGCCGGCTTCTTTACGCTCAGTTATCTTGCTTTCAGCGTGCCGGCGATCCTGGCAGGGCTGGCCGTCGGCAGATTCGGCCTGCACCTGACCGCGCTGTGGTTTCTTGCGGCGATCATGCTGCTCGCGCTGGTGGCACTGGCAGCGATGGTGCGGCGACCTTGACGCAATGGCATTCGCTGCGGTCTACTCCAGACTTCTGCGATTCGAATGCGTTCCATGATCCTTGTACCGGTGCTCGACCTGATCAACACCATCCCGCGCGGCTTGCTGCTCCCACCTGGCAATCTGTTCCTGGTCATCGCCATCGGCCTGGCGCTCTGGCGGCGCTGGCCCCGCACCGGCAAGACCATCGCCGCCGTGGGGCTGGCGTTGCTGGCCTTCCTTGCCACCACGGCGGGGGCGGGCTGGTTCGTGGTGCCGCTGGAAAACCGGACGACGGCGCTGCTGGCCCCGGAGCGCGCGGGGGCGCAGGCAATTGTCGTGCTGGCTGCCGGGCAGATGGAAAATGCGCCCGAATACGGCAACCGCGCCATTCCCGATTACGTTGCGCTGGCCCGGCTGCGCTATGCGGCGCACCTGTATCGCAAGACCGGACTGCCGGTGCTGGTCAGCGGCGGCAACGGTGGCGAGATCGATCCAAAAACCAGCGAGCGCGAATATGCGAAGGCCGACGCGATGGCAGTGGCGCTGCGCGAAGATTTCAACGTGCCGGTCAAGTGGATCGAAACCAATTCGCGCGACACCGCCGAAAACGCTGCCATGAGTGCAGCGCTGCTACACGCCGGCGGCGTCACGCGCATCTTGCTGGTGACCGACGCGATGCACATGCCGCGCGCGCACGATGTCTTTGCACGCAACGGGCTCGAAGTAGTGGACGCGCCCACCATGTTCTTCCGCGACCAGGCGCTGGGCGCCGGCGCGTGGATGCCGAGTGCCGAGGGCATGCGCCGTTCGTGGTACGCCATCTACGAATGGATCGGGATCGCGTGGTACCGGCTGCGCGAAGACGGCAAGGCTGCACCCGCAGCGACGCTGGAGAAAGGGAGCAAGTGAACGAGAACTATGCACTTCGCCGTTCGCAAAAATTCCCCGTGCTCAGTCCTTGCCCTGCTGGCGCTCGAATGCCCGCTCGGCGTCCTCGAGATGACGCACAATCACGTGCGAGATGATATTGATGCCGATGCCGGCAAACAGCGCCGGCAGCAGGTACAACGCAAGCGACAGTTCCGACGAAAAGATGCGGTTGTCGAGCTGCGAGGCCGACAGTTTTGCCATCGTCTGCAGGTGCTTGAGCAGGATGACATTCGCACCCGAAATGACCACCAGCGTTGCGCCGAACAGCAGCACCTTGCCCCGCGATAGCGCGCGCTTCATCATCATGAAGGCGTACAGCGCCAGCGGCAAAATGATCGACACCACGATCAGCAGCGCAAATTCTTTTTCAACGAAGATCGAATCGTTCATGTCCGGTTGCCGCCCTTGCTTTTTTCAGGTTCACTTGCTGAACATTAAAGCATGCGGCCCCGGCGCCGGCATTTCCGCTGCCCCGCAATATGTAAGCAAAGCTTTTCAGGAGAGGCGTCGACGCTGAACGCCATGTGGCCCCGGCAGTAGAAATACCGGCGCCACGCTGACATCGGCGCCGCGACGCCGGTAGCGTAGAGCGGTGGGCCGAATCGTTCGTTCCGGCATATTGCCGCAATCAGCTGCGCGCCGTGTGAAAGGTGAGGGCGTACCCATCGGGATCGGCGGCGGCGAAGAAGCGCCCGAACGGGCCGTCGGCAACGGGACTGAGGATGGTGCCGCCGCGCCGAGCGATCAGGTCGTGCAGTGCATCGGCGTCGGCGCAGGCAATCCACAGCGCCATGCCCATACCCAGCGGTCCCGTTGCAGGCAGCGGGCGCAGAGGAGTACGCAGTGCCAGTGGAATGGGCGTGGTGTTGAAAATGACTGCACCTGGAGGGCAGTGATCGGCGACGTCGAAACCGAAGACGTCGACATAAAAGGTGCGGGATGCCGCGAGATCGCGTACCTGCAAGGCGATGAAGTCCGGGCCAATCGGGGTTGTCATGGAAGCGCCCTTACATTAATATCAGTGCACTGATATTAATGTAAGGGCCCTGATATGTCAACTATTAAACCGGCGCCGCGCAAGGGTGCCGACTGGATCGGTTACAACCTCAAGATCACGCAGCATCGCTTGCGCCAGCGGCTGGACGCCGAACTTGCGCGGGTTGGCATCACGGCGCCGCAGAACGCGGTGCTGCTGGCGGTCGCCGGCAATCCCCGCATGTCGAATGCCGAGCTGGCGCGGGCTGCGTTCGTGACGCCGCAGACCATGCAGGCCATCCTGGTCAACCTCGAACGCGCCGGGTTGATTACGCGCAGCCCGCATCCGGAGCATGGACGGGTGATCATGACCGAGCTGACGGCGGCGGGCGAAGCGGCGGTGGCTGGCGGAGCGAAAGCGGCGGATGCGGTAGAAAAGCGCATGTTGTCGCGGCTGTCGGCGGAGGAGGCGAGGGTACTGTGCGCGTTGCTGAAAAGGTGCGCGGCGGCGCTGGATGAATAGACGATTCAGCGCCTCGCGCCCGCGAGCGCGGACGTGGGCGCGGACGCCGACAGGCATGGCGCAACGGTGGTCGGCTGCGGCAGCACGAGCGTCAGCAACGCCGCCTGCCAACCCCGCGCCACAGCATTGAAAAAAGGTTAAAAATGGATGTCCTCATTTCATTGCACCGATTACTCAGGAGGCCACATGAGCACGCTTAAACAGGATGACCGCGACGACATCGCAAGCAAGCACTATGCATTTCCCAAGCAGGGCAAGGAACCGCTGGAAGACGCCAGCCACGTGCGCAATGCCATCGCCCGCTTCGACCAGGTCAAGGATGTGACGGACGCAGAGCGCGACGCGGCGTGGAAACGCATCCGCGCGGCGGCGCATAAATTCAACGTGGAACTGAACGAGGCCGACTGGCGCGATCTGGGTAAAGGCAAGAAGCACTAGCCACTTCCCCGCGCGTCACCGCACTGGCACATGGATATACCCGTCCGCTGCGTCGCCATACGCCATGGATGCGCCAGTGAGCAGATGGCGTGCGGCCAGTGCGCACAGGGCGGCGTCGAGCGCGTCGATCGTTGTCAACAGCGCCGTGTCGATGCCTGCCTGTTCCAGCACATCGCGCCGCTGTACGCCTTTCAGTCTGGCCGAGGCGACGTGCCGGCCCAGAAACGCCACCGTGATCGCGTGCGGAAAAGTTTCGAAGCAGACGCGCCCGCTTACGTTCGAATAAGCCGGCGTGGCCAGCAGCGGGTACGTGTCGGCCAGCGCACGGTAGACACGCTCGCCGTTGAACATCCAGCCATAAAAGCCGCTCGTGCTGGCCACGGCGCTGGCGCGGTCGGGCGTGGAAAACAGGCTGATCCCGGCACTGGCCAGCGCCCGTTCGGCAGGCCTGGCCGCGCTGCCGCTGCGCCACAGCGCTGGCGCGTCGACGCCCACGACCGCCACATCGTGCGCCAGGCAGGGTGCCAGCACATCCTCTGGCGCCGCGCCGGCAATGCTGGCGAGAACAGTGTTCCCGTGCAGGATGACCAGGTTGCAGCCTTTCCTGTCGCCGCCAACATCGATGCCTGCCACGACTTTCATGCTGTCACCGTGACATGGTGGAACGGGCGGCGTGGCGCCCGCGTCTTCGGGTTGAAGGTCGGTTTGAATGTCGGTTTGCATCAGCGCAGCATAGACCAGGTGCGATGACTGCCGCCATGACATCCCGGCCAGCGCACAGCAATCTGCGTAGGGGATAACCTGCATCCGGGCAAGCTGGCGTATGAACGGATCGGCGGACACCAGGTGCGGATAATGTCCCGATGCGTTGTCAACGCGTCAGCCCCACGGCATCTCGCCCTTGGCAACTTTGGCGCCAATCTGCAGCGCAATCCCCATCCCCAGATCCGGATAACGCTTCGTCATCGCGGCAATCAGCTCTGCACTGTTGCCAGCCTTCGCCAGTTCCTCGTCGAACGCCACCAGATAGTCGCGCGTAAAGAGGATGGCCGACACATCGGTCGCGGCGTTGCTGGTCATGTGTCCGGGAATCACGGTGGCGGGTGTCCGTGCAGCCATCGCCTCCAGGTTCCTGATCCAGGTGGCGCGCAATTCCTTGCTTGCCGTGTCAGCGGTCCACACATGGGTGCCGGAGAACACCAGCACGCCGCCAACCACAGCCTTGAGCGACGGTGCCCACAGGTAGCGGCGATTCGCCAGGCCGGTCGCTTCGACGATGTCGATGGTGTGGGTATCCACGTGCAGAGTTTTGCCATCGAATGCTTCCGGAATGACAATGTCTGCCATGGTCTGCGGCCCGTTTTCTTTCAGCTGCGGTCCCCAGGTCGCCAGCTTTTTGGCGACGCTGGCGTTGATTGCGGCAATGGTGGCCGACGCGGCGACAATGCGGGCTTGCGGAAATGCAGCCTTGAGCGGGTGCAGGCCAAAGTAGTAATCCGGATCGCTCTGGCTGATGTAGATGGTCGTCAGTTTTTTGCCGGTTTTCTGGATGGCGGCGATGAGCGCTTTGGCGTCAGGGAATGTAAAGCCGGCGTCGATCAGGATGGCCTCGCCGGCGCCACTGATCAGCACTGGCGCGCGGTAAAAGCCCTGTTCGCCAGCGGGAAAATGCTGCAGGCGCAGTCCGGTACTTGCGGCCATTGCCAGGTCACTGCCCATCATCGCAGTGGCAACGCCGGTCACGGCAGCGGTTTTCAACACATCACGTCTGGTCATCATGTTTTTTCACTTTCAAAAATTGGGAACTGCACTGTGGTGGATATCGGCCGGCCGTTATCGGGCGACGCGGTGAAGTAATCTTATCGACTTGCGATTGAGCTTTAAAGGCATACGTGATATACGAGCTGTATGGTTAAAACATACAATACCAATGAAGTCGGGCTTGGCGAACTGGGTAATTTGCGGCGTCTCGCGTATTTCGCCGCAGTCGTCGAGACCGGGTCGTTTACTGCCGCCGCCGACCGGCTCGGCATCACCAAGGCAGTGGTCAGCCAGCAGGTGGCGCGCCTGGAGCAGGAGTTTCGTACCTCGTTGTTGGTGCGCACCACCCGCAAGGTTCTGCCTACCGAGGTGGGGCAGGCGTTCTATCTGCGCTGCGCACGCATTCTCAGCGAGGCCGAAGATGCCTTCGGTGAACTGGCCGACGCAGTCTCGCACCCGGTCGGCACGCTGAAACTGACTGCGCCGTTCGACTACGGCATCAGCGTTGTGGTGCCGGCCATTGCGTCTTTTTCGCAGCGCTATACAAGTTGCAAAGTCGACGCAGTGTTTAGCGACCGGACGCTGGATTTGATGTCGGGCAGCATCGAGCTGGCCATCCGCGTTGGCTGGTTGAAGGACAGCGATTTGCAGGCGCGCCAGATCGGGACGTTTCGACAGGTGCTGGTGGCGCCGCCAGCATTGCGGTCGCAGACGGAAAAATTGACCAGCCCGGAGCAATTGTCCACGCTCCCGTTCGTCGCCAATACTGCGCTGCGCGACCCATTGCGCTGGACCTTCACGCGTCACGCCGCGGAGCATTGTAGCGTCGCCGGAAAGGCCGCGGTGTTCCTGGACACCACGCTCGCGGTGCGCGAAGCGGTGCGGCAGGGCGCCGGCCTGTCCGTGCTGCCCGACTACGCCCTCGGCGACGATCTGGCCAGTGGCCGCCTGATCCACGTACTGCCGGAGTGGCAGTTACCGGCGGGCGGCGTCCATGTCGTGTTCCCGTCGGCGCGGTTCCGGCCAGTCAAGGTGCGCGCTTTTGTGGACGTGTTGGCAGAGTTTGAAACGGCACGTTATCCGCATGCAGGGTCAGTCTGACCAGCGCATGACGACAAGCCGTCTCAGTCAACGGCGCGGCGGCGCGCCAGCCCACCGATGAGCAACAGCCCGGTCAGCATGATTGCCCACTGACCTGGTTCCGGCACATCGGCGGCGACCGCTGCAATCGATGCGTACGGCGCTTGTGCATCGAGCGCGATGCTGGCCGCCGGGTTCAGGTCGACCTGCAGCAGGGCCCCGTCGCCGAACGCATACCCGGTGAACCCGGGCAGGTACAGGTTCATGGCGAACGTCGTTCCGATGTCCGATTCGGCAAAGTCGAACCGGATATCGAACCCGAACATGCTGCCAAACTGCACCATTTGCGTCAGATAATTGTCGCCAGCAGTGTTGCTGAACGTAATGCTGGAGCCAACGTCGCCGCTGACGGCGCCAGCTGCATCGTAGACGTCACCGAAGCTGCCCGTGAAATGGCTGAGGAATGCCGTGGCCGACGCGCCGTCACCTGCGCCTATGAAGGCCAGGTCGAGCAAACCTGCGCCGGACAAGGTGCTGGTATCGACGTTCACATGGTACGTCACCGGTACCGCCAGGGCGGCGCCCGCCACAGTGCCGAGCGACAGGACGAGCATGGCTTGCGCCAGCAGATTTTTCAGATTGAACATGGTGGGTTTCCTTAAAAAGTGCCGCTGAACAGCTTTGGCTTGTAGGCAAAGCTGCCCTTGGATGGATTGGTAAAGATGGTCGTGACCGACACCGTGGCGCCAGCCGCGATGCCGCCCGGCAGCGTGATATACGGCGCGTCGCCCTGCATGCCGGTGCGGTTTTCCAGCGTGACGCCCGGGAGCAGGTTGTCGAGGCGGAAATTGAGCGGACCATTCAGTGCCGCACCGCTGGTGTTGGTGAAGCTGATGGTGCCGGTGTATTTGCCTGTCACGCGGTTCGCGACGAAGCCGGACTGCACCACTTTGACCGCGGGCGTCACATCGACGACCGTGGGCTCGGGCACATTCACCCGTGCAGTTTTTTGCAGGCGCAGGTCGCGCGACGATGCGCCAATCGAGACCATGTGATCGCCATTGATGATGCGCCATGCTGCCGTCTGCGTATTCCAGACCGAGAACGGATGATTGCTGGCATTGCCATCGATGGTCACCTGCACCGTACGCGCTTCACCCGGTGCCAGTTCGACACGGTCGAAGCCGACCAGGCGCTTGGCGGGTTCTGCCGCAGCAGCTGGCAGCGTCAGATACACTTGCGGCACTTCGGCACCGGCTACCTTGCCGGTGTTTTTAATGGTGAAGCTGACAGTGAAGCCCTGCGCGCCGGCTGCGCTGACCTGCAGGTCGGCATACGCAAAGCTGGTGTACGACAAACCATGGCCGAATGCAAACAAGGGTGCGATCTGCTGCTTGTCGTACCAGCGATAGCCAACTTGCAGTCCTTCCTTGTAATTGACCTGGCGAATCTCGCCCGAACCGTCGGGGCGGGTGGTGCTGCCATTGGCAAAAATGCCCGGGTAGCGTTCGTTGGGCGTGCCGCCGGTTGGCAGGTCTGCCAGGTTTTTCATGAACGTCACCGGCAGTTTGCCGGACGGGTTCACGTCACCGAACAACAGGCTGGCGATGGCATCGCCACCGGCATCTCCCGACCACCAGGTTTCCATGACAGCAGGCACGCTGTTCACCCACGGCATCAATACCGGGCCGGCCGTCTGCAGGATCACGGTGGTTTTCGGGTTGGCAGCTGCGACGGCGGCAATCAGGGCGTCGCCGTCCGAAAACAGGTTCAGGTTTGGCAGGTCGAAAAATTCGCCGGTGGTGTTGTAGCCGAAGACGATGACGGTATCGACGCTGGCCGCAGTGCGCGCCGCTTTGGCGAGATCGCTGCCGTCGTCGAAGACCACGGTGTTGCCGTCCTGGGCCGCACGCGCAGTAATGGCGTCGAGGGCGGACGTGCCGCCGCAGTCGTAAATAACGGGTGGCGCGCCGGCTGCGCCATATAGCGGCGATGTGCAGACCAGCTGGGCGCTGACGCCGTTGGTGGCAACATTCGATGCAGTCGGGCCAATCACGGCGATGCGCTTGCCAGCGAGTTTCAACGGCAGCATATTATTGTCGTTTTTCAGCAGGACAGAACCCTTCTCCGCCATTTCGCGCGCCACTGCATGGTGCTGCTCAGTGCGCATTTCATCGTCCCGCCCGCGGTCCGGGAGCGTCTGGTCCATCAGGCCGGTGGCGAACTTGGCGCGCAATACCCAGAATGCCGCTGCCCGGATCTGGTCCTCGGTGATCTGCTTCGCATTCAGTGCCGTGCGCAGGTTTGCTGCCTTGAAATACTGCGGCAGGCTCAGTTCCTGGCTCAACCCGGCCACGAGCGCTGCGGCCGTGGAGTGCTGCGCGCCGTTATCCGTCACTGCATAGCCCTTGAAATCGAGCTCGTCGCGCAGGTAGCGCGTCAGCAGCGTCGGATTTTCGCAGGCGAAAACACCGTTGAGCTGGTTGAAACCGCACATCACACCAGCGGGGGCGGATTGAAACGCCATCGCGTACGGCATCAGGTAGATTTCGTGCAGCGTGCGCTCATCGATGTTCGACGAACTGGCGGCGCGGTCGAGTTCCTGCTGGTTGCCAACGAAGTGTTTCATCACCGACGCCACCGGCTGGCCCGGGTTGCTCTCGCGCAGGGCGGTTACCCATGCGCCGGCCAGCGTGCCCGCCAGGAAAGGGTCCTCGCCCAGGTACTCCGCATTGCGTCCGCCCCACGGGTGGCGCACGATATCGACGCCGGGCGCGAAGATCAGGTTGTACTGCTTGCCCCATGCCTCTGCAGCCATCGCTGCGCCTTTTTTCCGGGTCAGTGCAATATCCCAGCTGGCAGCCTGTGCCACGGGAACCGGGAATGCGGTGGTGCCATGGATGTACGCGATACCCCACTGACCATCGACATCGGCATCGAACTTCACACATGGCACTTGCTGCGGATAGGTAGCGCCTTCGATGACGGTATCGAGGCCATAGTTGGCTGTCGCTTCGTTCAGCCAGCGCATGGCCTGGTCGAGTGTCGAGTTGTCCAGCAGCAGGCGCGCACGCTGGTCCGGCGTTTTGGTGGTATCCATCCACGGACAGGTGGCAGCACTGGCAGCCAGCGTGGCCGCGTCTGGTGTAACCGGTGCGGTTACCTGGCCGCTGGCCATTGCGTGACCGAAAAAAGCGCTTGCCAGCGTAAAGGCTGCCAGCCGCGCGAGGGTGTGGTGATGTTTCATTGTTTGCCTGATGTAAAAATGCATCGTTGAGATGGGACGTTTTAATGCTCTATTGCTACTAATGTTGCAAAAAAGATCAGTCTATACGCTGCATGCATTTTCCGAATCAGGCAAAAGTCCACCTTATTTACAGCCTTTTGACGGAGGAGGTGAGGGGCAATACCCGCTAAGATGGTTGTCGTCGCGGGATGCAGCATTTCTCTGACGATATTTTTTCAACCGATCAGCAACAGGCGAACGTGGGTATTCTCAAAACAGAAGGCGGCGCGTGGCATCGCGCCATCATTCCCACCTTGCAGCGGTGGCGGCGCAGCATGTTCTGGGCGATGGTGCCGGCCATGTTTCTGGTGTCGGTGCTGGCAACGCTGGTATTAAGCTGCTTTTTCACCTTCCGTGAAGACGGCCGCCTGCGCAGTGAGCTCAATCCCGTGCAGCTTCAAGCCTTGTTCGACCGGGCGGTCGCTGTGTCCCCGCCCGTGTTTTTAACGCAGGCCATGACAAAGGACATGGCGCCAGGGTGGTGCGTCGATGCGCTCCATGTCTTCGCCGAACGCATGCTTAACGACATGATGCGGGACGACGCCGGGAACGATAACCTGAACAGTTTCTACCAGGCCGGGCGCCTCGGGCGACTGGCGATCCGTCTGCACATGCCTGACGGCAGGGCATGCGAGTGGGGCGGCAGCATCACGCCCGTTGCCCCGGCACTGCGCCGGCAGATGGTGCAGTCGCGGCAATCCGGGGCCAGCACGAACCGCGTCGTGGAGCAGGCCGATGGCTGGATCAGCGCGGCAACGTTCGCGCCGGTTGGGGGCGACGCACGGCAAGTGACGGTTGGCCTGTACATGCTGTCGCCTTCCACCAAGATCCAGCACTCGACGAATAATTTTGTCGGTATTGGCATCTTGCTGCTCAGTGTGAATTCCATGGCCGCCCTGTTCCTCGTGTCGATCCTCACGCGCCGTATCAAGCGCGCTGGCCGCGCTGCGACTGCCTGGACGCACGGCAGCCTGGCGGCCCGGATCGATGACGCCGGAATGGACGAGTTTTCGAGGCTGACGCGCCAGTTCGACCTGATGGCCGACGCCATGGGCAACGTCATCGAAGTCAAAAAAGCGCTGGCCGCTGCCGATGAACGCAACCAGCTTGCGCGTGATTTGCACGATTCGGCGAAACAGCGCGCGTTTGCGCTGAACCTGCAATTGTCGGCAGCGCAGCAGATGATTGGCGCGCATGAGGACGGTGCACGCCTTGTCGCTACCGCTTTGTC
The DNA here is from genome assembly GCA_030853745.1 of Pseudomonadota bacterium. Taxonomy (GTDB): domain Bacteria; phylum Pseudomonadota; class Gammaproteobacteria; order Burkholderiales; family Burkholderiaceae_D; genus JALYUM01. The sequence goes on from JALYUM010000078.1 coordinate 21,990, forward strand.
GCTGACCAATCACCTTCAGCAGGACCTGTCGAATGTCATCCGCAGGCTGGCTTCGCCAACCATCGCCGAAGCCGGCTTTCGGCAGGTGCTGGTCGACGCAGTGGAAGTCATGTTGGCAGGCAGCGGGATCGGCTGGTCGCTCAGTCTGAGTGAGCCGGCGGAAACCGCACTCGCCGGCAAGCCCGAGATATCGCATGAACTGTTTCTGATATCAATGGAAGCGGTTGCCAATTCGCTCAAGCATGCGCGGTGCACTACCTGCGCGATCAGTGGTGAACAACGCGGCTCCACCTTTTACTGGCGCATCGTGGACAATGGCAGCGGAGGCGACCTGTCGCCGGAACGTTCGAACGGCATGGGACTGGCCAGCATGCGCCAGCGTGCCGAGCGCTTGCCTGACGGCGCCTTCCACATTGCACCGGCCACCGGCGGCGGTGTTGCCGTTACTGTCACCTTTACTTCGACGATATGACAACACCACTGAAAGCCGCCATCCTGCTGGTTGACGACCATGCCATCGTGCGCCACGGCCTGGCTGCCTTGTTCAACGCAGCCGACGACTTGCTCGTCGTTGCTGAAACCGGCGATGGCAGCCAGGCTGGCGAACTCGCGCGGCAGTGGCAGCCGCAAGTGGTGCTGCTCGATCTGCTGATGCCTGGCATGGATGGCGTAGCAACGATAGGCGCGATCAAAGCAGCGCACCCATCGTGCCGCATTGCCGTGCTGACGTCGTCGGAAGATGAAAGCCTGGCATTTGCGGCGATCGAAGCCGGCGCCCATTCATTCCTGCTGAAGTCTATGTCCGGGGCGGAATTGCTGCACGCCGTACGCCAGATCGTGCGCGATGAGGTAGTGGTTCACCCGGTCGTTGCACGCCTGGTGCTGGAAGCGATGAGGCGCATCAAGCAACCGGCGGCAAACCCGTTTTCCGAGTTAAGCGCACGCGAACTCGACGTGCTGCGTGCGCTCGCTGCCGGTGCGAGCAATGCGCGTCTGGGTGCAGCGCTCGCCATCAGCGAAAAAACCGTCAAGTCCCACATCAGCAGCATTCTCTCCAAGCTGAATTTATCCGACCGCACCGAAGCGGTGGCGTTTGCATGGCGAAACGGGTTGATGCAGCCGCCTGGCGTGTCGACGCACCAGGAAAGGTTGAAGTGATGACGCGTCAGTCACCCATGATCAGCACGCAGCGTGCATCCGCGACTGGCCGCCGGACGGCGTCGTCGGAAAGGTCGATCAGGCCCGCATCGCGCGCAGGCGCGTGTCGACCGCGCGGCTGAGTACGCGCGCGCCATGGCCGGCACCGCGCTAATCCTGGACCACGCCAGACGGCCCGGTCCGCTGCGCATTCGGTATGTCGGACATGCGGATCCGGATCAGGTGCCGGCGCTCGTCCGTGTAAGTGGTGCGCCCATGCAGCGTGTGGTGGTTATCGGCGATCAGCAATGTATCGGTCGGCAGCTGCTCGCAGAACCGTGACGCGTCCTTTTCCGCCACCTGATGCATGGTCGCCAGTGCATCGCGCAGCGCAGGCGTGCTCATCGATGGGCACGCTGCCAGGCCCTTCATGATGGCGTCGTGACGCCAGCGTAGCGTAAAGCGCTCGCCGGCGCGGCGCGGCGTGCCGAATACCAGCGCCACGTGGTACTCCACCTGGTCTTCGCTGGCAGCGTACACGGACGGTACCTGGAACGGCACCGGCGTATCGCGCAGCAGGGCATACGCGGCGCGCCCTGCGGCGGTGCATTGCAGCGCCTGGTAAATGCTCTCGCCATCGACCAGCAAGGAGTGGCCGCCGTCACACTGTGCGGCGCGCGCCACGTACAGGATGAATTGCTCTTCCGGCATGGGATAGAACGACGAGTCGGTATGCATGTCGGCGCTGCCGACACGCTCGGAGAATGTCATGAAGCGCGCTCCGCTGCTACCCGCGGGCCGCGCCTTGACGTTCCACGCCACGCGGCCGGTGCGCTGGTCGGTAGACGTCGGGTAACCAAGCATCAGCGTCAGCGCATACAGTGCCGCATTGCGTTGCGCCTCCGGCAAATCGGCAAGGCCCAGGCCGTGCAGCACGATGCCGTGCGCCTTGAGTGAGCGCAGTGCCAGCGCCAGTCGTTGCAGCGTATCGATTTCCTGCAATTCTTTTCGCATTGCCACTTCGTCCGGGTGCGCATAAAACCCATTGTCATTGAAGTCATTAAAGCGCCTTTGAATGACCTGAAAGAGCCGGGGCAGATCGTCTCCCCAACAGAATGAAGAATTCGCAATGGCAAATCTTCCTTGGTATTCCTGCATTGCGAACATGAAATTTTTCCTGAGTATCGACGATTTATATTAGCGGATGTTGAATCCCATAAAAATCGTCGCCTGGCGTATTTTCTTTATGTTCAAAATGTGGAACGGGAGATTCCGGCGCTTCCCGGCCTATGAAAAATGGGCGGAATAGATTTTTTGGCAATACACAAAAAAATAAATGAAGCGTTGCCTCCACGCAACAAATCTTTCAAAACCAAAGCCTTAATCTATTTCTCTGGAGTATCATCATTCGGTACATCTGTTGCATGTAAATACAATATGCCATCTCATCACCGATAGCAAATGATCATCGAACGTCCACGAGGAAACAATGAAACTGTTTGAAAACATGCGGTTAGCGACCAAGCTCGGCCTTTCATTCGCCGCGCTTCTACTGCTCAGCGCGACAATCGGGATTGCTGCCATTGTCGGTTTGGCAGCAGTCAATAATGCTGCTGCCGCACTGTCATCGGACTGGATGCCGAGCATGCGTCTTATCCAGGATATCAAGTCGCAGGTCGCGCGCATTCGTACCCGTGAATTTCAATACATTATTTCCAACGATCAGACGGAAATGGATAAATACGATAAGGTCATTGCCGCCGATCTGGAAGAATTGTCAAAAATGCAGGGCAAATTTGTCAAGCTTGTCGATTCTGCACAAGAGAAACAGCTATATGAAAGTTTTCTCGGGATGTGGAATGACTATCTGCTGGAAGATCGTAAAATCCGTTCCGCCATGCGCGCAGGCGATGAAGCTTCTGCCAAAAAACTGATACGCGGCGAATCGAATAAATTGATTGTTTCCATCCGCGGTACGATCGACAAACTGGTGCAGGTATATGGTGACGGTGGCGACGCCGCTGCAGCGCAAGGCCAGCAGACGTTTGTAACGGCCCGCAGTTCGATTGTCGGCTTGCTCATCCTGAGCATTTTGCTGGGCGCGGCGGCGGCTGTGATGATTACGCGCTGGCTGACCCGCACGCTGGGCGGAGAACCGGCCTACGCGGTGGCAATTGCCGGACGCATCGCGGCAGGTGAGCTGTCAACGCCCATCCACACCGCGCACAACGATTCGAGCAGCCTGTTGTTTGCCATGAGATCGATGCGTGACAGCCTCGCCGCCATCGTCACCGAGGTGCGCAGCGGGACCGAAACGATCAATACCGCCGCCACGGAAATTGCTGCCGGCAATGACGACCTGTCGTCGCGCACGGAGCAACAAGCCGGCGCGCTGGAAGAAACCGCAGCGTCGATGGAAGAACTGACTGCCACCGTGCGCCAGAACTCGGCCAGTGCCGAGGCGGCCAACGGCCTGGCGCTGAGTGCATCCGCCATTGCGCAAAAGGGCAACGCGGTGGTGTCCCGGGTGGTCAGCACGATGGGCAATATCGACCAGTCGGCGAAGAAAATTTCGGACATTATCAGCGTCATCGACAGCATCGCATTCCAGACCAACATTCTGGCCTTGAATGCTGCCGTGGAAGCGGCCCGCGCGGGAGAGCAAGGCCGCGGGTTCGCCGTCGTCGCTACGGAAGTACGCAATCTTGCCCAGCGCTCGGCCACTGCCGCCAAGGAAATCAATATCCTGATCAACGATTCCGTGCACCAGGTTGAAACCGGCAGCAAACTCGTCAGCGAAGCGGGGGCGACCATGGAAGAGGTGCTCGCCAGCGTCCGTCAAGTCAATGAAATCATGCAGGAAATCAGCGCAGCCAGCCGTGAACAGAGCGCCGGCATCGAGCAAGTGAACCAGGCAATTACCGAAATGGATCAGGTGACGCAGCAGAATGCCACGCTGGTGGAAGAGGCGACGGTGGCATCGCGCAGCATGCAGGATCAGGCTGCCGCGCTGCAGCAACTGGTGGCAGTGTTCCAGCTCGGTACCGCGCAGCCGGCGGCGTTGCGAAAGCCGCCGCAGCGTGTTGCGCTACCCGCCGGGGACCGCCTGTTGCGGCGCGCTGCCTGACACGGCGGCACACCACGTTTTGTGAACCGCCCGGTCGCCCGGCTTCAGGTGCCGCAATTGCGCCGGCAGGGCGGGGCGGCGAATTCTTGTCGAAGATGGCAGCACGCCAGTTCGTCAGACAGCCGGTGCAAAAAAGTTAACGTCATTGTTAATTTCAGGTTAAAGATGGTTTAAGCCGTGCTTCCTTTTTAACGTTGTCGTAGCGCGTACAGTGATCCTGTTGGACTTAATCAGACAGGAGACACGAGCAATGAAAACGTATCAAATCGCAACAATTCCTGGTGACGGCATCGGCAAGGAAGTCGTCCCGGCTGGGCGTGAGGTTCTTGAAGCGCTGGCCGCTGCCAGCACCGACTTCGCTTTTTCGTTCGAAGATTTCGATTGGGGCGGTGACTACTATCGCCTCCACGGCGTGATGATGCCGGCCGATGGCCTCGATGCATTGCGCAACAAGGATGCCATCTTGTTTGGTTCCGCTGGCGACCCGGATATTCCCGACCATATTACGTTGTGGGGGCTCCGTCTGAAAATTTGCCAAGGCTTCGATCAATACGCGAATGTCCGTCCGACGCGCATTCTGCCTGGCATCGATGGGCCACTGAAGCGTTGCGGTCCTGACGACCTGAACTGGGTAATCGTACGGGAAAACTCCGAAGGCGAATATTCTGGCGTGGGCGGCCGGGTACACCAGGGTCATCCTATCGAAGCGGCGACCGATGTCAGCATGATGACGCGCGTCGGCGTCGAGCGTATCCTCCGCTTCGGATTCAAGCTGGCCCAGTCGCGCCCCCGCAAGCTTTTGACGGTTATTACCAAGAGCAATGCCCAACGTCATGCAATGGTGATGTGGGACGAAATCGCCTTGCAGGTTTCCAAAGAATTCCCTGACGTTACCTGGGACAAGGAACTGGTCGATGCTGCCACCGCGCGCATGGTGAACCGTCCTGCCACGATGGATACGATCGTCGCAACCAACCTGCATGCCGACATCCTGAGCGATCTTGCTGCCGCACTGGCTGGCAGTCTGGGCATTGCGCCAACCGGTAACATCGACCCCGAACGCCGGTACCCGTCGATGTTCGAGCCTATCCATGGCTCCGCGTTCGACATCATGGGCAAGGGCCTGGCGAATCCCATCGGCACTTTCTGGTCGGTCGTCATGTTGCTTGAACACCTGGATGAGATGGAAGCGGCGCGTCAGGTGATGGAAGCCATCGAAAGCGTTACCGCGACGCCCGCGCTGCATACCCGTGATCTCGGCGGCAGCGCGACGACTGCAGAGGTGACCAAAGCGGTGTGCGATTTCCTTGCCAGTAGAAAAATGCCGGCTGCGGCCTGAGCCGAAATCCGGCTGGCTGGCAGCTGACGCCACATCCATCCAACGTCCCTGACGCGGATCCCCTACCGGCCACGAGAGCACGGAGGGGGCTGGAACACACCATATGACGGAGACATCATGCCCACGAATCCTTCCGGAAAGTCGCGCGCTCGCGTAACCCTTGCTGAGACGTTCGCGCTGCATGCGGACGCCAATCTTACGCCAGCGACATGACCTATTGGAAAACGTGGGTTGCAGTCCATGAACAACATTAAATCAAGCAATAACACGGTTGGTTCTGACGCGGACGCACTGGGTGCGCACGACGGTGGCGAGCGTAAATTGCTCGAAGCGATGTTCGCAGCGGCGATCGCAGCAGCGCAGGCAGAAAAGTGCATTCCACCGCACCTGCCCCCGGTTCCGCGTGGCCGATTCATCGTGATCGGTGCAGGCAAAGCCTCCGCTGCGATGGCGCGCGCCGTTGAGCAGCATTGGACGGGGCCTCTTGAAGGGCTGGTCGTCACGCGTTATGGCTATGGTGTCGCCTGCGATCACATTGAAATCGTGGAGGCAGCGCACCCTGTTCCCGATACCGCCGGTGAGCAGGCTGCCGCGCGCATGCTTGCCCTGGTCAGCAATCTGAGCGCTGACGACACCGTGTTATGCCTGATTTCAGGCGGAGGATCCTCGCTTCTTCCGTTGCCGTTGCCTGGAATTACGCTGGAGGACAAGCAGACGCTTAACCGCGCGCTGCTGTCATCCGGCGCCAGTATCAGCGAAATGAATTGCGTGCGGCGTCATCTTTCGGCAATCAAAGGCGGTCGCCTGGCCGCTGCATGCCACCCGGCGCATCTGGTGACGCTGCTGATCTCCGACGTTCCTGGCGACCATCCTTGCGATATTGCTTCGGGCCCGACGGTTGCCGATTCCAGTACGTGCGCCGATGCGCTGGAGATCGTCCGGCGATACGGCATCGCACTGGCGCCGCATGTACGAACAATACTGGAGACCGGCGCAGGAGAGTCGATCAAACCAGGCGATCCGCGCATGGCGGGACATGCTGTGACGATTGTCGCCGCGCCACAGATGGCATTGGAAGCCGCCGCAAGGGTGGCCAGAGCGGCCGGCATCGACGCGCATATCCTCGGCGATAGCCTGGAAGGCGAAGCACGCGACGTTGGCAAGGTCATGGCCGGCATTGCGCTCCAGGTCGCGCTCCATGCGCAACCGTTTTCAGCACCATGCATCCTGCTGTCTGGTGGAGAAACCACGGTGACTGTCAAAGGCGATGGGCGGGGCGGACGCAATGTCGAGTTTCTGCTCTCCGCGGCAATTACTTTACGAGGCCAACCGGGCGTACACGGGCTTGCGGGTGATACCGACGGTGTCGATGGACAGGAAGAGATTGCAGGTGCTTATTTTTCGCCCGATACCCTCGCGCGTGCTTTCGATCAGCAAATGCCGCCGCTGCACAGTCTTGATCGCAACGATGGACATGGATTCTTCCATGCACTTGGCGACGCAATCGTGACCGGGCCGACGCTCACCAATGTGAACGATTTCCGCGCCGTATTCATCGCCGCACCGTCAAGGAAAAACACCAATGCAGCGTAACTGGAAAGCGAAGATAGTCGCTACCGTTGGCCCGGCCAGTCCGGATAGTGCGACGATTGACGCAATGTACCGCGCGGGAGCAGACGTCTTTCGCCTGAACTTCAGCCACGGCATTCACGACGATCACGAGCAGCGTCCCGACAGACGCCGTGCGCTTGAGCGGGCGACTGGCCGGCCCATCGGCATCCTGATCGATTTGCAAGGGCGTGAGTTGCGTGTCGGCACCTTCGCTGTTGGCGCGGTTGCGCTGCGAACCGGCGCATCGTTCCGGCCCGTTCCGGATGCTGCACGCCGAGGGGATATCCACCGCATCGCATTGCCTCATCCAGAAATCTTCGCTGCGCGAGTCAGCGAGCGCGAGACGATCATTGCAGCAACTGACGGCGTCATGGTCGCGCGCGGCAACCTCGGTGCGGCGATGCCGGCCGGGCAGGTACCAGCGCCTCAGAAACGGATCGTGCGTGCGTGCCGGCGTCCGGGTAAGCCAGGCATCGTCGCGACGCGCACACCCGAATCGATGGTTCGACGCCTGTGCGCACACGTGCCGAGGCGTCGGACGTTGCCACCGCAGTTGATGACGGGGTCGATGCCGTCATGCCGTCCGGTGCATTTGCGTCCGGAAATTCGGTTTGCCAAATTGCCGACCCGTCCGGGACAAAACGGGACAAACATGATCCCCATTGTTGCTACCCCGGCAGCGTCGGAGTTGATGCGGAACATTCTCGCAAGTCTCTCGCAGCGCTGATGTGCCGGCTTTAAAAATCAGTATAAAAAATTATTCATGATGGAGACAAAAATGGAATTGGATCTTGAAAAAAGAACAATGCGGAAAATTACCTGGCGCATTGTACCGTTTATCATGCTGCTGTATTTCATCGCTTATATCGACAGGGTCAATATCGGGTTTGCTGCCTTGTCGATGAAAAGCGATCTGGGATTTTCTGCATCCGTACTCGGTTTTGGCGCCGGTATTTTTTTCTGGGGATATTTTATCTTCGAAGTTCCCTCGAATATTATTCTGCACAAGGTAGGGGCTCGTATCTGGATCGCACGTGTAATGGTTACGTGGGGCATTATCTCAGGCTGCATGGTCTTTGTTTCAAGCCCAACGAGTTTTTACATCATGCGCTTTCTTCTCGGGGCAGCTGAAGCCGGCTTCTTTCCAGGAATTATTCTTTACATCAGCTACTGGTTCCCTGCGGGCCGGCGCGCTGGCGTGACGGCATTTTTCATGGCAGCGGCGCCTATTTCAACGGCGCTTGGTTCGCCGCTTTCCGCAGCGCTGCTCGAGATGCATGGCGTGATGGGACTGGCGGGCTGGCAATGGATGTTTGTACTCGAAGCCATTCCTGCACTCATTCTCGGTGTGGTTGTCTTCTTTTACATGACCGATCGGCCAGAGCAGGCCAGGTGGCTGAAAGTCGATGAGCGAACATGGTTGGTGAACCGTATGAACGCAGAAGCCGCAGCCAAGGGGACGAGCGAAAACCACAGCATTTTGAAAGCATTGGCGAACCCGCAGGTACTGGCACTGTCACTGATTTATTTCGGTACCTCGGCTGGCCTGTACACGCTTGGAATCTGGGCGCCGCAGATTATCAAGCAGTTGGGTGTTTCGACAATGACAGTGGGTTACCTGAATGCGATTCCACCGATCGTGTCGGTGGTGGCAATGATTTTGTGGTCGCGTCATTCCGATCGCACCGGCGAACGTACCTGGCATGTGATCCTGGCCTGCCTGACCGCTTCAGCAGGACTGGCAATTGCTGCAAACTCGCATGGAATGGTCGGATTGATCGTGGCGCTGACGATCGTCAATGTGGGAATCAGCTGCGCAAAGCCGCCCCTGTGGAGCATGCCAACCACTTTCCTGAGTGGCGCGGCAGCAGCGACAGGTATCGCAGCGATTAATTCGCTGGGTAATCTGGGTGGTTTTGTCGGGCCGGCCATGATCGGCTGGATCAAGGATAAAACCGGAAGCTATAACGGCGGTCTGTACTTTGTATCCGGGTTGTTGCTCATCTCGGCGATCACCACGCTTCTGTTGGCCCGATCCCAAAAAGGAAAGATTGGAACAAAAACATTGGCAACGCCATAACCATGTCTGGCCGGGCCTGTTCTGTCATCAGGCCCGGCCAATTTTATCAAGAAGCGAGAGAGGAACGCGTAGCAACAGCCAAGCGACAGTTATTCCCGTTCGTTATTTCTGAAATCCATAATCGAAATTGGCTATATGCAGCGCTGAGGTGTAACCTTTGTTCATTGCCGCACGTTAATGAATTAAGGAAACCGATGAAAACTGCATGTAATCCTGACACCCCGACCGGCTCCCAGGCTGCTGTGCAAAATGGCTTTTGGGGTATCTGGGCAAGCATCATCTCGGAACTGCGCCGGGGTGCTCGTCTTGCTGGCGAAAAATACCAGTTTGGAATGCTCCCGCCCTTGTAATTTTTTTCTCCTCGGCTGCCTGCCTGTCAGGCATTCAGCCGCGTAGCAAGTGCAGCGGTTCAGAATGACTGGACGGCCCAACATGCATGGCGAGTCTGGCCAGCAGCAAGAATGCGGTCGTGGCGGGAATATCCTGCGACAATCACAAGCGCGCCGCCCTGTTCGCTCATCGCATGCGGTAGCCCGTTGCGATGCACCCCAAAGATGTCACCGGCCTGCAGGCACAACCTTTCGTTCCGCCGTCACACCAAAGTGTTCACGGAGTTTTCCCAGGAGGGCGAGGCTCGCACTGCCTTGTCGCTCTGGCCGATAGGCGACAGCAATACCCATGCTGAGTGAATCTGCATTGGCCAATTCCTTGTAGATCACACCCGTTCTGGCAATCGACGTCAGCGACTTCGGTATCAGCGCGACCCCCTGACCAGCGGCAATCAGCCCGAGGAGCACATGGTGATCCGTCGGCTCTGGCAGGCGCGTCGGGGAAAACCCGAGCTTGCGGAAGATCTCCTCGAAGTGATCGTAGTACGCAGGATTGAGTTGCCTGGCAAACCAAAAGAACGGATCACCATCAAGTTCGTGCAGTGACAGGCGGCGCCGCCTCGCGAGCGTGTGCTTTGCCGGAATAGCCGCAACGAGCCGATCGTCGGTCAGACGTTCTACAGTTAAGCCAGCCGCCTCACAAGGCAGTCCGATGATGGCCAGGTCGAGGCTACCTTTCCGCACATCCGCTATTGACCGCTGAGATATCTGGCGCTTCTGGTTCAGGTCCAGGTTCGGGACTGTCTCCCTCAGCGCGGGCTCCAGCCAGGTAAACAGCGACGCATCCACAACCGTCGTAATTCCGATCCTCAGTCGTGATGTCTTACTCGTGGCGCGGGGGAGCCGGTCGAGCAACCCGTCCGCAGAGTGCAGAAGCTGTCTTGATTCAGCAAGGAGGATCACACCCACCGGCGTCAAGGCGACCCCCGCGTGATTTCGCTCGAACAATGCGCTACCGACCCATTCTTCCAGCGCCTGAATTTGCCGGGTCAGCGGTGGCTGCGTGATCGCCAACCGGTCGGCCGCACGGCGAAAGCTCAGCTCCTCCGCCACCGCCACGAAGTACGCTAGCTGGCGAAGCTCAATTCTTCTTTTCATTATTTTGCCTCGTGATACCTGAAAAGTATCGCCTGAATAGCATTGGAAGCGATACCTGACGACTTGTATATTTGCACCCCAGCCGACGGTTCGTCGGTACGACCTGAAGGTGACCAAACAATGAACATTCTATCCCTCTCAAAAGGTAAGACAAATCTGGCCATGATTGAGGGGAGCGACCGCGCTTCCATCGTTGAGGCGTTGCAGGACATCTCGCCGGATCTGGCAAACCTCGCCATCACATTTGTGTACGGCGATATCTATTCCCGTCCCGGACTGACTCTGCAACACCGACAACTCGCCACCGTCGCCGCACTGGCGGCAATGGGCGGCTTGACTCCTCAACTGAAGTTCCACATCGCAGGCGCATTGAATGTCGGCTGCCCGGCGACGCAAATGGTGGAGCTCATGCTTCATCTCGCCGTGTATGCCGGTTTCCCGGCGGCGCTAAACGGCACAGCAGCGCTGCGTGAGGTGTTTACCGAACGCGGCGTACGCGCTCCGGCACGCGTCGCGAAAGCACCGGCAAACCGCACGCGCTACGAAACCGGTGTCGCGACATTGCGGGAAGTCGATGGAAATGTGGGGGAACGAGTCATCGACTCCCTGGCGGATATTTCGCCAGACCTCGGCCGCTTCATTGTCGAGTTCGCATTCGGTGACATCTACGCCCGTCCAGAGATGGATCTCTTCCATCGAGAGCTGGTGACCATCGCGGCCCTGATGGCAATGGGATCAGCCAATCCCCAGCTGAAGGTCCACATGAACGGTTTTCTCAACGTTGGAGGAACGACAGAGCAGATGGTCGAGGTCGTTACCCACATTGCAGCCTATGCAGGCTTCCCAAGAGCCATCAATGCTGCGCTGGCAGCGAAAGACGTTCTTCTCGATCGTGCCAATGCCATCCATTGCGCCGACACCGCACGAATGCACGATTCCCATTAGGAACATTCCATGAATACCTATTACTACGCTGTCGCGGTCGCGCTGGTAGGCGGCGCGGTACTACCGATGCAGTCACTCATCAATGCAAGGCTGGCTACGTTTTTGCAAGGTGCATCGTGGGCAGGCGCGACTTCCGCCTTGGTCAGCGCTATCGTCTTGATCATCCTGAGTCCCTTCCTCACCGGTTCGCCGGCGTTCGCCAGCACGTTAAAGAGCGCCCCGATCTGGATATGGTGCGGCGGCGTTCTGGGTGCGCTGTATTTGTTTGCGACAGTGTTCAGCATCAAGCCCTTGGGCGCTGCCGGTGTCGTCGCCACCGTCGTGCTCGGCCAGCTGGTGGGCGCAGTCCTCCTCGATACCTTCGGCATTCTGCATCCTGCCGTGCCTCTGACCTGGCAGCGCCTGCTTGGCTGCGCACTGGCGATCAGCGGCGTCTGGCTCGTCACGCAGAAAGCTTGAAGACACGCGCTTGCATTGTGTGGTTGGCGCCAACTATCCTGGCCGGTCGGCGTCAACATTTTTACATAGGTCATTTCTGTTTCCGTTGTAATGTTTTCTCAATTAAATCAATGACAAAGCGAGTCTCGGCGCTGGACTGCACGGTATATCGCCGTTAGACTTATTGAATATTTAACTTTTACTTAACAATTTCGATGAGCAACGGGATTCAGGCGGGCGAATTAGGATTTTTCGTTTCCCTGGCAACTTATGGAAATCTGAGCAGTGCCGCGCGCGAACTAGGCGTCAGCACGGCTGCCGTGAGCAAGCGCTTGTCCCAGATCGAGACCAGGCTGGGCGTTCCGCTGGTTAATCGCACCACACGGCGGATGAGCTTGACCCCTGATGGGGAGATGTTGCTTGAACACGCACGGCGGATTTTAGGTGAGCTTTCCGATCTGAATCAGTTGCTCAGTGCATCGAAAGGCCAGCCGCAAGGGGAACTACGGGTCAATGCCACGCTGGGTTTCGGGCGCCTGCATATCGCACCGGTGATTTCGCAATATGTACTGCAGTACAAAGAAGTCGATGTGCAACTGCAACTCTCGGCAAATCCTCCTTCGTTTGCAACAGACCAGTTCGACGTATGCATTCGTTTTGGCGAACCTGGCGACACGCGCGTTATCGCGAAAAAGCTTGCCAATAATCGACGCCTGCTATGCGCGTCGCCGAAATATCTGGCGGAGCATGGCACGCCGTTAACGCCATCAGACCTGACACGACATAACTGCATTGCGATACGACAGGGAGACGAGGCCTATGGTACCTGGCGCCTCCAGCGCGATCGCGATAACAGCGGGCATGCTGAAGCGATCAAGGTGCGCGGCAATCTGGCGACCAACGATGGTGAAATTGCCGTCAACTGGGCGCTTGACGGGCATGGTATTTTGATGCGTGCCGAGTGGGATGTTGAGCGCTACCTGAACAGTGGACGCCTGATTGTCGTGCTGCCCCAGTACCGCACGCCGGATGCGAATATCTATGCGGTTTATCCGCAACATCAGCATCAATCGGCCCGCATCCGTACTTTTGTCGCGCTTCTCACGCAATCGTTCGAGCGCTTTGCGGTACACCGTCACTACCCTGCACCTGTTGTATTACGTGATGAAATATCCTCAGCAGTACTGCCGCTGGACAGTGACAAATGAAATGCGAAGCAGCTGCATTGCTGACTGCGGCGTCGCATTCGATTCGTTGCCGCGACGCCTGCTAACCGGCAGGTAGCGCTCTGACGCAGCCTGCGGGCACCCCCGTCAGAGCCACAATGGACCCGGAATTTACGCCGATCCCAGGCGCGCCTGACACGCTGGAGACGTCGTGTTCAAGAAGTTAAGGCTGAAGTGCATGTTGTTCCCGATCTGGAATGAACGGGTTGCCCACATAGCAAAAGGCACCCGTCACACAGCAGCAGGTGTCCCGGATCAGCGTAGCCGCTCCCCCCGGTGATGCGTGCCGCGCATCGCGGTCGGATGGCCTGGTCGTCGCGCGACCGGAATTCCCGGAACAGTCAGTTTTGCTGGCATATAATCCCGTTCCGGCGCCGGATCGACCACGCGTGCGCATTGTCCGATGCACGATGACCCATTGAAAACCATGAACCTTCACCGCCTCGACCTGGTTTCGCTTTCCCTGTTTGCCATGGTCGTGCGCACGGGCAGCATCAGCAAAGGTGCGGCCCTCGCCAACCTTGCGGTGGGCGCGGCGAGCAAACGCATGTCGGATCTCGAGGCGATGACGGGCACGGTCCTGCTCGAACGCCATTCACGCGGCGTGGCGCTTACTGCCGCCGGGGAGGCGCTGCATCGCCACGCGCAAACCATCCTGCGTGATGTCGATCTGCTGTCGGCCGATCTTTCCGATTACGCCTCCGGACTCGTCGGCGTCGTGCGCCTGTGGGCCAATACGTCGGCGGTGACGCAATTTTTACCGAACGATCTGGCGGCGTTTACGCGGCAAAATCCTGGCATCCGGATCGAATTCGAAGAGGGCAACAGCCGCGAAATCGTGATGGCCGTCATGGATGGCCGCGCCGACCTGAGCATTTTTGCCGACCGTACGCCGGCGCCGGGTTTGCAGCTGGTGCATTACCGGACCGATCGCCTGGTCCTGGTTGTTCCCTCCAGCCACGCGCTGGCGAAGTGGCCTTCGGTGTCGTTCAGCGAGGTGCTCGATGACGATTTCGTCTCGCTGTCGGAAGGCACGTCCCTCGCGCAGCGGCTGCAGGAAGAAACCGGGGCGCTGGGACGCACCATCAAGCTGCGCATCCGCGTGCGCAGCTTCGATGCAATGTGCAAGATGGTGTCGGCGGGGATGGGGATAGCCGTGTTGCCGGCAGAGGCGGTTCAGGAGCTGATCGGCTCGCTGGACCTGCGTCAGATCGTGCTCAACGATGCCTGGGCCGAGCGCAGCTTGCTGATCGGGCTGCGCGATACGAAAGCCGTCGCGCGCCACGTCCGGCTGCTGCTGGACCACCTGGCCCAGGCGCCATCCGGCATCTAACGTTCCTCGCCACCTTCGACGGCCTGGCCAGCTTTCGCAATGCGCGAAAGCTGGCTTCGTTGCTTTTGCCTTCTGCCGACAAAAAAGACGGAACAGAATGTGGCATGCGTCATCAGAGCGCACATTGCAAACGTTGCGGCGACACCTGGACACACAGGCGCGCCGACCGAAGACATTCATCAGCAGGAGACAAGCATGCCGAAGTCATCATCCATTCCCATTCAACCACCCGTTCCCTCCCTTGCCGGCGAGGAAGCACGCATCGTGCGCAAGGTGGCATGGCGCATCATGCCGCTCATCATGGTGTGCTATCTGTTCGCCTTTTTTGACCGCATCAACATCAGCTTTGCCAAGTTTGCGCTGCAAACCGATCTCGGCCTGAGCGACACCGCGTACGGTTTCGGCGCCGGCCTGTTCGTGGTGGGCTACGTGCTGTTTGAAGTACCCAGCAACCTGATGCTCTACAAGGTCGGCGCCCGGCGCTGGATCGCCCGCATCATGGTGTCGTGGGGAATTGCCACGGCATTGATGGCGTTCGTGGAAACCGAATGGCAGTTCTATGCCTTGCGTTTCCTGATCGGCGCGATGGAGGCAGGCTTTGCGCCAGGCGTGCTGTATTACCTGACGCTCTGGTTTCCCACGGCCTACCGCGGCCGCATCACCTCGACGCTGTTTCTGGCATCGGCCTTCGCGGGCTTGCTCGGCGCCCCGGCGGCAGGGCTGGTGCTGTCGCACATGGATGGCTTGCTGACGATGAGCGGGTGGCACTGGCTGTTCCTGGTGGGCGGCATACCGTGCGTGTTTCTCGGCTTTTTGGTCTTCAAGGTATTGAAAGACCGGATCGCGGATGCCGGCTGGCTGACCGCCAGCGAGCAAACATGGTTATCGGCGCGCATCGCCGACCAGAACCGGGGCATCGGCGGCCATGGCCATTCCCTGCTTGGCGCATTGAAGACGCCGGGCTTCCTTACCCTTGGGCTGGTGTATTTCCTGATTCAGATGAGTTCTTACGGGCTGAATTTCTGGGCGCCCCATTTGATCCGCACGTCCGGCATCACGAATGCAACGACGATCGGGTTTCTGACGGCAATTCCGTATCTCTGCGGCGCGATCACGATGGTCATTGTAGGGCGCATGTCGGATGCCTCTGGCGAGCGGCGCAAGTATGTCATCGGCCTGATGCTGCTCGCCGCGGCCGGCTTTTTCAGCGCCGGCATCTTCGACAAGCACACCGGGTTGTTGATCGTCGCGCTGGGCGTCATGGGTGCAGGTGTGATTGCGTCGATTCCCGCATTCTGGGCCTTGCCTCCGAAAATTGTCACCGGCGTGGGCGCGGCGGCAGGCATCGCATTGATCAATACCATGGGCCAGGTGGGCGGCATTGTCAGCCCCGTGCTGGTGGGCCGCGTCAAGGACCTGACCGGCAGCACCACGCCTGCCTTGTACGTGATCGGCTGCCTGTGCCTGGTCTGCGTGGCGGTATTGATGTTCTGCCTGCCGGATCAGCTGCGGAAAAAGGAAACGTCTACCACAACCAAGCAGAGGAGAGGTTAATCATGAACACAGCCATGGCGATTCCTGCAGGCGCACTCGACGGAATCCGGGTGATTGAAATGGGGCAGCTGATTGCCGGCCCGTTTGCCGGTAAGACTCTGGGCGAATTTGGCGCCGACGTGATCAAGATCGAAGCGCCGGGCGCTGGCGATCCGCTGCGCAACTGGCGCATGATCAAGGAAGGCACGTCGGTCTGGTGGCAGGTGCAATCGCGCAACAAGCGTTCGGTTGCACTGGATTTACGCAGCGCCGAAGGCCAGGATATTGCGCGCAAGTTGATTGCGGAAGCCGATGTCCTGATCGAAAATTTCCGGCCGGGCACGATGGAAGGTTGGGGCATGGGCTGGGAGGTGTTGTCGGCGCTCAATCCCAAGCTCGTCATGCTGCGCATTTCGGGTTACGGCCAGACTGGCCCTTACCGCGATCTGCCTGGCTTTGGCGCCATCGGGGAAGCGCTTGGCGGGCTGCGCCACCTGACCGGGGAACCGGACCGCGTCCCGGTACGCTGCGGCATTTCCATCGGCGACACACTCGCAGCGCTGCACGGCACCATCGGCATTCTGACGGCGCTGTACCATCGCAAGGTCAACGGTGGCATGGGGCAGGTGATCGACATGGCCCTGCACGAAGCGGTGTTCAACGTCATGGAAAGCCTGATTCCGGAATACAGTGCCTTTGGCGCGGTGCGGGAAGCGGCGGGCAGTGCGCTGCCTGGCATTGCGCCGTCGAATGCGTATCGCTGCAACGACGGCTTCGTGCTTATTGCCGGCAATGGCGACAGCATTTTCAAGCGCCTGATGCACGTCATCGGCCGGCCCGATCTGGCGGACGACCCGGCACTGGCCAACAATGCCGGCCGCGTCGCACGGGTTGCCGAACTCGACGCCGCCATCAGCACCTGGACGACGACGCGCCCGGTGGCAGACGTGCTTGCCGCGATGGGGCCGGCGCGGGTTCCGGCAGGCAAAGTCTACGATGCCAGGGACATTGCCGAAGACCCCCATTACCGCGCCCGCGACATGATTCTTTCGCAGACGACGCGCGACGGCTATACGCTGGAGGTGCCGGGCATCGTCCCCAAGCTGCTTGGCACGCCGGGCACTGTACGGCGGGCGGCGCCGCGGCTTGGCGAGGATACCGACAGTGTCCTGCGTGAAATGGGATTGAGCGACGACAATATTGCGCAACTACGCAGCAAAGGGGTGGTGGCATGAGTACGTGGAAAGGTGCGTGGAAAGATGCGTGGAACGGCGCCGGGCGCCGCATCGCCATGCAGGAAGTCGGCACGCGCGATGGCTTGCAGGCAGAGGCCGTGTTCGTGCCCACCGCGGAAAAAATCGCGCTGGTGAATGCGCTATCCCACACCGGCGTCAGCAAGATCGAGGTCACGGCGTTCGTGTCACCGAAAGCCATTCCCGCACTGGCCGACGCGCAGCAGGTGATGGAGGGAATCGATCGGGTGGCGGGCGTGGTGTACAGCGCGCTGGTACCGAACGTGCGCGGCGCTGAGCGGGCCATCGAGAGCCGTGTCGACGAACTCAATCTCGTCATGTCCGCCAGTGAAAGCCACAACCTGTCGAACCTGCGCATGACGCGGGAACAGTCGTTCGCTGCGTTGCGCGACGTGGCCGCCCTGGCCAGGACCGCATCGCTGGCCGTGAATATCTCGCTGTCCTGCGCCTTTGGTTGCCCCATCGAAGGCGACGTCAGCGAGGAAACGGTAATGAGGTGGTGCGCCCATTTCGTTGACGGGACAGGCGCCACCGGCATTACCTTGTGTGACACCACCGGCATGGCTTACCCGAGCCAGGTGGTATCGCTGACGCAGCGCTTTCGCGCGGCCTGGCCCGGCATCGCCCTCAGCCTGCATTTCCACAACACGCGTGGCATGGGACTGGCGAATGTGCTGGCTGGCATTGAAGGCGGTGCGGATCGCTTCGATGCATCGCTGGGGGGCATCGGTGGCTGTCCGTATGCGCCCGGGGCTTCGGGTAACGTGTGCACCGAAGACATTGTTCACGCGTTGCAGCTGATGGGCTATGACACGGGTGTGGATCTGGCCGGGCTGATCGCGGCGTCAGGACGGCTGCCTGGCTTGATTGGTCACGATATTCCAAGCCAGGTTGGCAAGGCCGGCAGGCGGCTGGATTTGCACCCGGCGCCGAGGGACTTTGAGACGATCAGACAGCGGGCGCATGACCGGGACAGGATGGGCAGCTAGCACCCGCATCACTTTGGCTCCCGGCAGATGGCGCTGCATGAAGACCGCTCACCGAATCTGCCTCGGCCCGCCATTCACGTCAGCACATCGGCCCAGATCTGGCGCGCCCATGCATCCGCGTCGGTGCCTTCGCCAGTCGATGGCTGCGCCGACAAGATGCTTTCTCCCTGCGCCTGCATGCTTTTTTTCGCCGCGTCGTAGCGGTACAAGGTCGAGATGTGCATCGCCTGGCGGTCGTCGACAAAGCTGTAGCAGGTGTTGGCAAATGCGGGTGCCGGATCGGGTGCCTGACCCTGCATCAGCGCGACGATGGCGCCCGCGCACACCCGGGCCTGGGCGTTGGCCATCGATGCCGACTTGGGCAAGCCGGCATCGATGGCGTCGCCGAGCACGTGGATATTCGGCAGCACGGTCGACGCATAACTGAGGAAGTCGACCTCGCACCAGCGCCTGTCGACATTGGCCAGGCCGGCCGCTTGTGCCAGCTGGCCGGCCCGCTGCGGTGGAATGATGTTCAGCACATCGGAGGCGATGCTGTCGAAGGCGGTTTTTACCGTTTTTGCGGCCACATCGACGTGTTGCAGCGCGCTGTCCGGCACGTACTCGATCATGCCCGGATACAGCTCGCGCCAGGCGCGCTCGAACAGGGCGCGTTTCGACGTGATGACAGGGTTCGCATCGAGCACGATGACCTTGGCGCGCGGCTTGTGCGTCTTCAGGTAAAACGCCACCTGGCAGGCGCGCTCGTATGGCGCCGGCGGACACCGGTAAGGCAGCAACGGCACGGCGATGGTGAATACGCCGCCGTCGCGCATATTCAGCAACTGGCGCTGCAAATTGCGCGTTTGCGGGCCGGCTTTCCACGCATGGGGAATCGCGTCCTGCGCGCCGGCCAGCGTGGGCCACGCGTCATACATGAAATCGATGCCGGGGGCGACGATCAGGCGGTCGTACGACAACGGTTTGCCGGCCACCACGATGCGCGATTTGTCCGCGTCGATCGCCGACACGGTGCCGGTGAGGCGCTTGACGCCATGGTGGTTCTCAAGCGACCCGTAGCCAAAAGTGAGTTGCGCCAGCGTCTTCTGACCGCCCAGCACGCGGTTGCTGACCGGGCACGAAATAAAATGGGTACGCTGATCGACCAGAATCACGTCGATGCGTCCGCCGCTGAGCAATCGCAGATACCTGGCAGCCGTCGCCCCGCCAAAACCCGCGCCCACCACGACCACGCGTCCCAGGCTGGCATGGCGCGCAATGTCATGGCCTGGTGCTGCCATCGCGGGCCATGCCGGGCCGCTCAAGGCCGATGCAATAAAGGTCCGCCGGCGCATCCTTACTCCCATTCCAGCAGCGGAAACAGCACATTCACATTGCGCCGGTTGACGACATCGAACAGCTGCCAGTGCGCGCGTTCGCTGGCGGCTGCTGTCGTCATCGTCGCCGGCATGGCGTCGCCGCGGCGTACGCTGGCACGCACATCGCGCAGCAGGGTGCCAAGATAGTCCGCCTGCCGGTCCAGCGCCTGATTTTTATCGCGCGTGACGGTGCCATGCCCGGGGACGACCAGCGTGGCCGGCAGCTGCTTCAGTTGTTGAATGGCAGCCAGCCATCCCTTGATGTCTCCGTCGCCATCGATGGCGGGGGTGCGCGTGATGAACAGCAAATCGCCGGTAAACAAGGTGCCGGTTGCGCTGTCGGACACGGTGAGATCGTTGTCCGTATGCGCGCCTGGCCACGCGGTCAGTTCCAGTGTGCGGTGGCCCAGATCGAGGGTCAGGTGGTCTTGCACGGTCTGGCCTGGCGCGATCAGCGCACTTTTTTCGGCGCCGTCTCCCAGCTGCTTCGCCAGATTGCGCATATAGACATCGCGGCGCGCCGCGAGCGCGCGCGGGAGCCGCGCGTGACCGATCAACTGCGGCGGTGCGCCAGCGCCATCAGATTGCAAAAATGCGGCATTGCCGAACACATGATCGGGGTGCACATGCGTGTTGATGACATAGCGAATGGGCAGTTGCGTAATGCGGCGCACTGCCTGTTTGAGGGCCAGGCCCACCGCATACGCGCCGCCGGTATCGATGACAGCGACCGCCTCGGTGCCGATGATAAAACCGAGATTGGCGATGTCGCCGTCGTAGCCATCCTCGAAATCCTTGTGCTGGCCGGTGTGCACATACACGCCTGGCGCTACCTGGTCGACATGCAGCGGGGCGACGGCCAGCGGGGCGGCGGTCAGCGGGGACCACATGGCCGCAGCCAGTGACAAGGAGAGCGCAATCAGGCGCCGCATTCAGCCACCGACATCGATGGCCTGGCGGAAGGTGGCGCCGGTATTGTCCTGCAACAGCACCGTCAGCGCGCCGGGCCGGTCGGCGACGAAGCCGAATTCCAGCGTCGGATTTTCACTGATGCCAATCGAGGTGTCCGCCACCATGACGGGTTTGCCGTTGTACGCCACAGTGACGTGCTGGATGAAAAACGCCGGCCGGTAGCCATTGGTGGTGAGGTCGCGCTGCAAGCCGGTGTACATCGGATGCCGGATCAACAGCCGCGCCTTGTTGATCGCGCCAACGTTCAACGGCCCGCCCAGCGCCATCTTCATTTTGCCCGCTGCCGCCATGACGGCCGGATCGTCGCCCGGCATGCTGCCGCCGCAACCGCCCGAGGCCTTGACGGTCACCGTGCCGACATACCATTTGCCGTCGCTCGCTTCGGCAACGACGTGCACGGGCGAGTCGGTATCGAAGCGGATTCTAGTGGAAATTTCTGCTTTGCCGCTTTCCGGCGCGAAGTGGAACACCCCGGTCAGCGGCACCGGGTTGGCATCGACGAACACGCTCACTGTCCTGATGTAACTGGTGGCTGTCATCGGATGATCGATGCTGAAACTGAACGGCACCTGGTCGCCGCTGGCCGCGCGTGCCGGCGCGGTGATGTGCATGAATGGCGCGGGTTCGAGCTTTTTGCCGGGAAAATACGCGTGTTGCAACGCCGGCCATGGGTCGGCGGGCGCCTGGGCGGTCGCTGGCATCGGGCAAGCCGACAGGGTCAGCGACAGCGCAGCGGTAAAGCACAACCAGCGCACACCGGACAGGCGTTTTTTCATGACTTCCACCCCAGGTTTTCATGTCGAAAACTCACGACATCCAGAACGATAGTCGCGCTGCATGTGATCCATGTCAAGTTGATTCAGGATGAAAGCCATCAACCGGCCCGGTCCGGTGCTGTCGACAACAAGTCAAGAAAGAATATTGACCACCCTGGCCGCCACCATTCCCAGTGAAAACAGCGACGCCTTCGCTCCCTCCACGACCAACAATTTGCCTCGCGCAATCAGCACCGTGGCCAGGCCCGGCGACGCAACATTCGGGCGGGGTCGGCGACCCAACATTCGGGCGGGGTCAAAACATTCGGGCGGGGTCAGTTCCGGCAATGAGACATTCGGGAACTTTTGGATAACTGAATAGTTCAAAAATGTCCGTTTGCGGGAACTGACCCCGTTGAATGGATTTGGTGCAATGCGATGGCATGCCATGCGAATGAGTGACGCGTCAGGCGAGAATATTTACTGCCCTGGCCGCTACTAGGCCGACTGTCAGAAGCGAGGCAGTGGCTTCAGCGTTCGGGCGGGGTCCGTTCGGGCGGGGTCAGTTCCGGCAATGAGACATCAGGGAACTTTTGGATAACTGAATAGTTCAAAAATGTCCGTTTGCCCCCTGTGTCACGCTAGTTGTCACCTCACTTTTTAGGAGACAACATGAGTAAAGTGTATTCTGACGCCTTCATCGAGCAAGCCTTGATCAAGGTTTATTCTCGCGGCAAACGCACCGTGCAAGA
>JALYUM010000110.1 GCA_030853745.1 Pseudomonadota bacterium
GACAACCGCGAAGTCGACCGCGAAGTCGACCGTCAAGCCAGCCACCAAGCCAGCCACCAAAGCCACCAGCAAAACGACTGCCAAGCCAGCTGCCAAAGCCAGCGCCAGCGCCAAGCCAGTGAACAAAACCGTGAGCAAAACTGCGGCCAAGCCGGCATCGAAAACCGCAGCGAAAGCTGCAGTCACCAAGGTTGCGGCCAAGCCAGCGTCGAAGGCAAAACCGGTCACCAAAGCTGCCAGCACCAGCAAAACTGCAGCCAAGCCAGCCACGAAAAAAACCACCGCCGCACCAGCCGTGACAAAAGCCGCAAGCAAAACAACGACCAAGCCTGCAGCTAAAAAAGCTGCGGCCAAGCCAGCTGCCAAACCCGCTGCAAAAGCTGCCGCCAAGCCAGCCGCAAAAGCTGCAGCCAAGCCAGCAGCCAAGCCAGCAGCCAAACCAGCAGCCAAACCAGCAGCCAAACCAGCAGCAAAGCCGGCAGCGAAGGTTGCGGCCAAGCCAGCCGCCAAGCCGGCCGCGAAGCCTGCAGCCAAGCCAGCTTCCAAGGTAGCAAGCAAGCCAGTCGCCAAAGCAGCAGCCACCAAAACGCCTGCAGTGACGACCCCGGTGAAGGCGACTGCAAAACCGGCAACCACGCCAGCAGCGACGCCGGCAAGCAAGCCGGCCACCAAGTCGGCCGCCAAAGCAGGCACCAAGCCAGCCGCCAAAGCTGACACCAAGCCAGCCGCCAAAGCTGACACCAAGCCAGCTGCCAAAGCTGACACCAAGCCAGCTGCGACGCCGGTACCAGCCTCCGCACCGGCGCCGGCCAGCGCTGCAGCACCGGTAACAACGACCAACCAGGCACCGGCCAAACCGGCAGCAAAAAAGGCCGATGCCAAAAAACCGGCAGCCAAGCCAGCGGCCGATAAAGCCACCGAGCCGAAGCCGTCCGCTGCCGCTGTCACCACTGCTGCGCCAAGCACCACGTCGGCGGCCGCCGACAAGCCAGCCGCAGCACCTGCCGCGTCGGCCAAAACCGTGCTGGCACCGGCGGCTGCATGGCCGTTCCCAACCAGCAGTCGTCCATAAGTTGCATGCCATAATCGCTGCGCGCCGTTGTTTCAGGCAAAATACCGCTGTGTGACTTTCACACAGCGGTATTTTTTTGAGGAGTCCCCGTGCTTTTGCTGACTATTCTGCAGTACATCATCGACGCTGCAGCGACCATTCTCGGTGGCGCGCTGCTGCTGCGTTTCTGGATGCAGGCGGTCCGGGTGCGTCCACCGAGCACCGTGGCGCAGTTTACGTTCACGCTTACCGACTGGCTGGTCAAGCCGCTGCGCCGCGTGCTGCCGGGCGTCGGCGGCTATGACTGGGCCAGTCTGCTGGGCGCGTTTCTGGTGGTGGTGCTGGCCAGTTCGCTGCTTTTTGTGGTGGGCTACGATGTCCAGATGGTGCTGCTGCATGCGCTGCTGCGCTTCCTGAACTGGATCATTTACGGTTTCATGGCGCTCTTGATTATCCAGGCGGTGTTCAGCTGGATCAATCCGAATGCCCCGCTGGCGCCGTTCGTCAACGCGCTCGGCGAGCCGCTGCTGCGGCCTGTGCGCAAGGTGATTCCGCCACTTGGCGGCCTTGATTTGTCGGTGCTGGTGGTGCTGATACTGCTGCAGATCGCGCAGCTGGTGCTGTCGCGGGTCTTCATCGTACCTTGAGTCGTTTGTGGTGTTCGGCGCTGGCGGGCGGCGGGGTGCGGATTGCGGTTCACATCGCGCCGAACGCGAAGCGCACCGAGGTACTGGGTGTGTTTGACGATGCGCTGAAAATCAGGCTGCAGGCGCCGCCCGTCGAGGGCCGCGCAAACGAGGCGCTGGTGAAATTCCTTGCCAGTGCACTGGATGTGGCGCGCAGCAGCGTGACCATCACGCATGGCCATACAAACAAACGCAAACTGGTGGAAATCGGCGCCAGGAACCTGACGCCGGAGATGGTGGAACGGTTGCTACCTGGTGAAACCGCTCAGAAGGCGTAGCCGAATGCCGTGTTGAAACGCTCTGCGATCTGCTCTTTGGTCGCCACGTGGTTCTGGCCGCCCTGGTGCGCGATCTTGATTGCCCCCATCAGACTGGCCAGGCGGCCGGTGGTCGGCCAGTCGAAACCGTTGACAATCCCGTACAGCAGGCCGGCGCGGTAGGCGTCGCCGCAACCGGTCGGGTCGACAACGGCGTCAGCGGTCACGCATGGGATGTCATGCTGCGCGCCACCGGCGTAAATGGTCGAACCCTGGTCGCCGCGTGTGACGATCAGCGCGTCCAGGCGCCCGGCGATATCGGCCAGCGTCCAGCCGGTACGCTCCATCACCATCTCGAATTCATAGTCGTTGGCGGCCAGGTAAGTGGCTTGCCCGATGAAGGTGCGCAGTTCTTCGCCATTGAACATCGGCAGTTGCTGGCCCGGATCGAACATGAATGGCACACCCTGGGCCGCCAGGTCGGCACCGTGCTGGAGCATGCCGTCACGTCCGTCCGGCGCGATGATCGCCAGGCGCAGCGCGCCCATCGCGGCCACGCGGTTCTCGTGCGAGAACTGCATGGCACCCGGGTGGAACGCGTTGATCTGGTTATTGTCGTCGTCCGCGGTGACGAAGCACTGGGCCGTGTAGGCATTGCCGATGGTGCGGATGGCGCGCGTCGAGATGCCGAAGGAGGCGAGACGTTCGAGGTATTCGCCGCCGTCCTGACCGAGTGCCGCCATGATCAAAGGGTCGCCGCCAAGCATGTTCAGGTTATACGCGATGTTGGCAGCGCAACCGCCGTATTCGGTGCGCAGCGTCGGCACCAGAAACGACACGTTCACGCGGTGCAGCTGGTCGGCCAGCAGGGTGTCGGCGAAGCGGCCGTGGTATTGCATGATTTTGTCGAACGCGAGCGATCCGCAGATCAGGGTGGTCTTGGTCATGGGGGAGTCTGGTTTCAAGGATAGAAAATGGCGATATGGTAGCCGGACGGTTTCAACTGGCTCAGCTGAAACGACAGCTTCACGGCTTGTTCGGTGTGGGCGGCAAAGCCCGTGGCAGGTCTGGCGCCCGTCGGAAGGTATTCCTGCGGCGTGAACACGCGCCGCACCAGCGGCTTGTCGTTGGCGTCATGCAGGGTCAGCTCCAGGCTCGGCCAGGCCTGCACCAGCGCGCCCTGGTTGCGCAGCAGCGTGGCGTAGGTAAAAGCGCCGTCGCCCAAAGTTTGCAGTTCGCCCGTTTCGATCGACAGCGTGTCGATCTGGGTCGGCAGTTTTACGCGGCAATCGAACGCTGCGCACAGGCTGGCGGCGAGCGGACGCAGGGCCGGATAGCGCGCCGCCAGCACATCGCGTGACGACGCAAAAAACTGGACCGCGAACAGCACCACCAGCAGCACGCAGCCGCCAGCGAAAAGCTGGGTGCGGGTGCGGCCGCCTGCTTCCCTGGCGCGGCCACGCTTGACGAATTCCGGCTCGTCGTCGACCGGACGCGCCACCGGTTTTGGCTTGACCACGGGCGCCACGCGGGGGGCAGTGCGCTTGCCATTTTTTTTGACGCGCGCGCGCGCCTGCATGGCGGCATCGGGAGAGTAGACGATGCCGGCCGATGGACGCGCCGGGCTCGACGCCATGCGCAGCAGCGAATTTTGTTCGGGCAGCGCCTGGTATTGCTCGCTGCCGGCTTCCAGCATGACCGTCTGCGGAGGTGGGGATGCGGGCGCTGGTTCCGGCGCGGGTGCAGGTTCTGGTTCTGCTTCCGGCTCCGGCTCGGGTTCCGGCTGCAGTTCGGGCACAGGTTCCGGCGCTGATTCAGGCGCTGTTTTCAGCTCCGATACCAGCTCTGACACCGGCTCAGGCGTGGCAGTAAATTCCGGTGAAATTGGGGAGTCGGCGTTTTGCTGTACTGGCGCGTCCTGCATCAGTGCAGGAAATGGCGCGACCGGGTCAGGCGTCCTGACCTGCTGAGGCCGACGCCAGCCTGGCGGACCGTCGCCGTATCGAAGGGGTGGGAGCGCTTGCGGCAGCACGTCGAATTCCGGCGCCGGCTCGAGAAAATCGGGCACGTCGGGAGTCGGTGTCGGTGCCGGGGCTGGAACTGGCTCTGGCACCGTTGCAGGTATCGATGCCACCGGCGTAACCGGTGCATCCATATCGACCAGTGCGGCATTGCCGTCGAAAACCTGCTGGCAGGTCCCGCAGCGCACAATGCCGCCACGCAGCTTCAACTGGTCGGCAGCGACCCTGAAGGTGGTGTGGCAGTGGGGGCAGCGGGTGGCGAGCGCCATGGCTTACGAGGTGCCTGCCGTACGGGCCGAGGGGACCGCCGCGCCCAGCTGGCCGTGCAGCGCGACCCAGCCGTCCAGTTCGGCCCACACGCCCATCTGGATGAACGGCGCATACGCGGCGGCGACTTCTTCGGCCTGGCGTGCCAGCACGCCGGACAGGATCAGGTAGCCGCCCGGTGCAACGCGTCCCGACAGCATCGGCGCCATCAATTTCAATGGGCTCGACAGGATATTCGCGACGACGGTGTCGAACTTGCCGGTAGCATGCTGTGCCTTGTCGGCCACGGCAAAACTGTCGGGCAGATAAAAATCGATGGCGCAGTTGTTGCGGGCGGCATTGTCGCGGGCCGATTCGATCGCCTGCGGATCGATGTCGACACCTGCCACGTCGCCGGCGCCGATTTTCTTGGCCACCATGGCCAGAATGCCCGAACCGCAGCCGTAATCGAGCACGGTTTTACCCGGCATCGGATGGGCCTCTAACCACTCCATGCACAGCCGCGTAGTGGGGTGGCTGCCGGTGCCGAACGCCAGGCCCGGATCGAGTTCGAGGATGATCGCGTCCGGATCCGGCGCTTCGTGCCAGCTCGGCACAACCCAGATATTGGTGCCGATGTGAATCGGCGCGAATTGCGATTGCGTCAGGCGCACCCAGTCTTCGTCGCCGACAAAGCGGGTGGTAAACGCGGGCGGCTGCGCCAGTTTGATGGCGGCGGACGCTTCGGCCACGATGGCGGTCTGGTCGGCGTCGACATCGGTGAGCGCCACCACGCGGCTGTGGTCCCACGCCGCTTCGGACGGTTCCATGCCGGGTTCGCCGAACAATGGCTTTTCGGCGTCGGTGCCTTCGTCGGCGTCTTCCACCGACACCGACAGCGCGCCCGCTTCCATCAGCGCGTCGGACAAAGCTTCGGCGTGTTCGCGTGCAATTTCAATGACAACTTCGGTCCAGCTCATGCATCCGCCCTGTCGAAAGCTTTACCGGTAATGCCCAGCGCCGCGTCCTTGGCAAGTTTCTGCTCAAGGTAGTGGATGTTCGTGCCGCCTTCGATAAAGCGCGCATCGACCATCAGATCGCGGTGCAGGGGGATATTCGTCAGGATACCTTCGACCACCATTTCGGACAAAGCAATCTGCATCCGGCGAATTGCCTGCTCGCGCGTGGCGCCGTACGCAATCACTTTGCCAATCATCGAATCGTAATGCGGCGGCACATAATAGCCGGCGTACGCATGCGAATCAACGCGGATGCCAGGGCCACCCGGCGTATGCCAGCCGGTAATACGGCCTGGCGACGGCGTGAATTTATACGGGTCTTCCGCGTTGATGCGGCATTCGACGGCGTGACCGGACAGCATGATGTCGCGCTGCTTGAAACGCAGCTTTTCGCCGCAGGCAATGCGGATCTGCTCCTGCACGATGTCGATCCCGGTAATCATTTCGGTCACCGGATGCTCGACCTGCACGCGCGTATTCATTTCGATGAAATAGAACTCGCCGTTTTCGTACAGGAATTCAAACGTACCGGCGCCGCGGTAACCGATTTTGCGGCACGCTTCGGCACAACGGTCGCCGATTTTTTCAATCAGTTTTCTTGGAATGCCCGGTGCCGGCGCTTCTTCAATGACCTTCTGGTGACGGCGCTGCATCGAGCAATCGCGCTCACCCAGCCAGACTGCGTTTTTATGCTCGTCGGCGAGAATCTGGATTTCCACGTGGCGCGGATTTTCCAGATATTTCTCCATATAGACTTCAGGGTTGCCGAACGCAGTCCCGGCTTCGGTCTTGGTCATGGCCACGGCATTCAGCAACGCCGCTTCGGTATGCACCACGCGCATGCCGCGCCCGCCGCCGCCGCCGGCCGCTTTGATAATCACCGGATAGCCGACCTTGCGCGCGGTGGTGATGATTTCTTTCGGGTCGTCCGACAGGGCGCCCTCGGAACCAGGCACACATGGCACCCCGGCCCTGATCATCGCCTGCTTGGCCGAGACTTTATCGCCCATCAGGCGGATCGAATCGGAGCGCGGGCCGATGAAGACAAAACCCGATTTTTCCACACGTTCGGCGAAGTCGGCGTTTTCCGACAGGAAGCCGTAACCGGGGTGAATCGCTTCAGCGTCGGTGACTTCGGCGGCGCTGATAATCGCCGGCATGTTCAGGTAACTCAGGGTCGATGACGCCGGACCGATACATACCGATTCATCGGCCAGTTTTACATACTTGGCGTCTTTGTCGGCTTCGGAGTGCACGACAACCGTCTTGATGCCCATTTCGCGGCAGGCGCGCTGGATACGCAGCGCGATTTCACCACGATTGGCGATAAGGATTTTTTCAAACATGGTATGGGGTATTCTGGTGAAATCCGGCGCGAGCCGGGAGCAGCATTCAAACGGGGCCGGATGAACCCGCGGTCGGAGCAGCGCCGCAGGTGACCGGCGCAACCGGCGCTGTAGCCGATCCTTAGCCGATGATGAACAGTGGCTGGCCGAATTCGACAGGCTGACCGTTTTCGACGAGGATCTTGGTGACAACGCCGGAAAAATCCGAGTCGATTTCGTTGAGCAGTTTCATCGCTTCGATGATGCACAGGGTATCGCCTTCCTTGACGTTCGCGCCAATGTCGACGAACGCCGGCGAACCTGGCGAGGAAGAGCGGTAAAAAGTGCCGACCATCGGCGACTTGACTACGTGGCCGGTAGGCTCTGCAGGCACGTCAATGACAGGTGCTGCCGGCGCGGCGGCAGGCGCTGTGCCGGGCGCGGCATATTGCTGCATGGATTGCGGCATCATCATCATCTGGCCTTGTGGCATGGCGGACGATTTGACGATGCGGACCTTGCTTTCGCCTTCGGTAACTTCGAGTTCAGCGATGTCCGATTCAGCGACGAGATCGATCAAGGTCTTGAGTTTTCGTAAATCCATGTGAAACCCCTTGGAATTATTAGTGTAAGTAGATGGCGCAGACTGCCTGCGGATCGCACGCGATGCGTGAAGTTGACGTAGATTAACGCTTTTTAAGCGCGAAGTCGATGGCAAACAAATATCCGTCAGTACCCAGGCCGCAAATGACGCCCTGGGCAATACCTGAAAGATAGGAGTGATGGCGAAATGCCTCGCGCTGATGCACGTTGGAAATGTGAACTTCCACGAAAGGAATGGCCACGCCGGCCAGGGCATCGCGCAGCGCAACGCTGGAATGCGTCAGACCGCCCGGGTTGATGACAATATAGTCGACAGCCTCGACCGCCGCCGCATGGATACGGTCGATCAGTGCCCCTTCATGGTTACTCTGAAAGCAAGATAGCGTGCCGCCCGCTGCGACAGCGCGGGCTGTGGCAGCGCTCTCGATGTCGGCCAATGTTGCTGCGCCGTACACCGTGGGCTCTCGGGACCCCAATAAATTCAGATTGGGACCATTGAGGAGCAGGAGCTTTTTCACCATATTGAAGAGTCTGTTCGCTCGAAAGTCTGGCATTCTGCCGCCAACATCGTCCATTTGGCAAGCGATATTCGCCTGAACATTTTCTAATAAGCAAGTATTACAGGGCGGCCAGGTCCTTCCGAAGCGCATCGAACTTAAGGATGCCCAAGTAAGTTTTGGCGACTTTCCCGTCCGCGCCGATGAGCACGGTGTAAGGCAGGCCGCCATTTTTGTTACCTAACTGGCGCGACCAGTCGGTGGCGTCCATACCGCCCACAAAAATGGGGTAGGAGATTTTGTATTTGGTGGTGAACTCCAGGATGTTAGTAGGCGTATCGATGCCGATTCCCACGACCTGGATATTTTTGCGCTTCAGTTCATCGGCCAGTGCCGACAATTCCGGCATTTCTTTGACGCAGGGTCCGCACCAGGGCGCCCAGAAATTCACCAGCACTGGTTTACCTTTGAATTGCGCCAGCGATTGCGGCTTGCCGGCAGAATCGTTGAGCGACTGGGACAGCAGCATCGCGGCCGGGTCGGTGGAGACAGCTGCGGCAGGCGTGGCAGCAACGGCCGGTGCCACTGCGGCCACCGGTTCAACCTTTTTCTGGCACGCCACCAGCGACCCCAGCCCGGCAAAACCGACTGCCACCATGACATACGCCAGCACATTCTTGTTCTTCATTCGTCTTGTTCCAAAGATTGGTCAATCGTTAACATCGTCCGCAATGCGGCCGCATCGATACGGGCCGGGCGACCATCCGGACGCGCTTTCAACGCGCCCCGTAAATCATCGAGATCGTACAGTTCGGCGTGCACGCCTTCCTTCATCCATAAAAAGCTGACCGTTTCGACCGGATCGAAGCGGGCGCCTTTGAAATGCGGCGTTACGGATAAATCAATCGTCACATCCCGGCTCAGCAAGAAAATTTCGACATCCTTGGGACTGTCGGCAAACAGCTGCAATTGAATATCGTCGTGCTGGCCAGCGCTGCCGGATAACACCGGACCTGTTAAATAGGGCCGGAATTCGGCCAGTGCATCCATGACCTGCAATGCGGCATGGCGCAGGGCCAGCAAGCGGGCGCGCTGTTCCGGTCCCTGGAACAATTCCTGGTATTTGCGCACTTCTTCTTCGACCTGGGTGTTGTCGGGCAAAAAATTCGGTGGCACGCGGTCCACGCCGAGCACCTGGCGCGCTGCCTTGGCTTTCGCGCTGGTGTAATCGGCGCCGTCCTGTGCGATGAGGCGCGCGGCAATCACGGCGATGCGGGCACGCGTCTGAAGTACATCGGCGGCATCTGGGTGCGCCGGAGATAAAGGTGATGTTCTTGGCATGTTTGTCATCATACTCTGGAACGGAAAACGTCAGCGCGTCGGGTAGAATCGCACATTCGACGTTTTTATACCCCTGCGGTTTCCACACCTATGCATATTCATATCCTCGGCATCTGCGGCACTTTTATGGGCGGCCTGGCCGTGCTGGCCAAGGAGGCGGGCCACCGCGTCACCGGCTGCGACGCCAATGTTTATCCGCCGATGAGCACCCAGCTGGAAGCCCAGGGCATTGAATTGATTCAGGGTTTCGGTCCCGAGCAGGTGCAACTCAACCCCGATTTATATGTGATCGGGAATGTCGTCTCGCGCGGCAATCCGCTGGTCGAAGAAATCCTGAATCGCAGTCTGCCGTATATGTCCGGTCCGCAGTGGATCGGCGAGCATATCCTGCGCGACAAATGGGTATTGGCAGTGGCCGGCACGCACGGCAAAACCACCACGTCGGCGATGCTGGCCTGGATACTGGAAGACGCCGGGTATTCGCCGGGCTTTTTGATTGGCGGCGTGCCGGTCAATTTCGGTATCTCGGCGCGCCTGTCCGGTACCGAGCCGTCCGATTTCTTTGTCATCGAAGCCGATGAATACGACACCGCGTTTTTCGACAAGCGCAGTAAATTCGTCCATTACCACGCCAAGACCGCGGTGATGAATAACCTCGAATACGACCACGCCGATATTTTCCCGGACATCGGCGCCATTGAAACCCAGTTCCACCACCTGGTGCGTACCGTGCCCGGCATTGGCAGGTTGATCGTCAACGGCAACGAAGCGTCGCTGACCCGTGTACTGAAACGCGGCTGCTGGAGTGAGAAAGAATCGTTTGGCACGCTTGACGGTGTTAACTGGACGATGGTTGAGCATCCACACGGCAGTTTCGATGTGGTGTTCAACGATGCCGTCGTCGCTACCGTCGACTGGAACCTCTCCGGCAAGCACAACCGCACGAATGCGCTGGCGGCGATTGCCGCGGCCCGTCACGTCGGCGTGCCGATCGCGCAGGCGGCTGAATCGCTGTCGCGTTTTCAAAACGTCAAGCGGCGCATGGAAGTGCGCGGCGTGGTCAACGACATCACGGTGTACGACGATTTTGCGCATCACCCGACCGCGATCGCCACCACCGTAGCCGGCCTGCGCCAGAAACTCGGTGGGAAGGGGCGCATCCTGGCTGTGCTGGAGCCGCGCTCGAACACGATGAAACTGGGCGCCATGAAGGATGCCTTGCCGGGCAGCTTGAAGGATGCCGACCTGGTGTTCGGCTTCGGCAGCCAGCAGGCGCTGGGCTGGAGCTTGTCCGATGCATTAAAACCGCTCGGCAAGCTTGCACACAGCTTCGACCAGATCGATTACATGGTCAATGCCATCGTCCAGGCCGCGCAACCGGGCGACCATATCCTGGTGATGAGCAATGGCGGCTTCGGCGGCGTCCACCAGAAACTGCTGGAAGCGCTGGCAACATGATCCTGCTGTATCTGCACGGTTTTCGCTCGTCGCCGGCCTCGTACAAGGCCCGCATTGTCGAGCAACGCATGGCTGCGCTCGGCTGTGTGAGCGACCTGATCTGTCCGCAATTGCCGGCCTCGCCGGAACAAGCGGTGGCGCTGGCGTTGGGACTGGTAAAAGGCGTGCCAGCCCATGAGCTGGCCGTGGTCGGCTCATCGCTGGGCGGTTTTTACGCTACTTATATTGCTGAAAAACTTGGCTGCCGCGCCGTGCTGGTCAACCCATCGGTGGACCCGTTGAAAAACCTGTCGCAGAATATCGGCATTACCACCAGCTGGCATTCGGATACGCCGTTTGAATTCAAGCACGCCTACCTTGACGAGCTGGCTGCGTTGAAAGTTGCGCAGATCACCGATCCGTCACGCTATTTTCTGATTGCCGCGACCGGCGATGAAGTGCTCGATTACCGCGACATGACGGCGCATTACGCCGGCGCGCGCCAGACTGTCATTCAGGGCGGCGACCATGCAGTGTCGAACTTCGAGGTGTATGTCGACGAGGTGCTGGGGTTTTGCGGCGTGGATATTTCCCGATGAGAGCCGCTTCGTTACGCCGCGCGCGCTGGCTGGCGCGCGCGCAAGCGACTGGTGCCCCAGTGCCGATGCAAATCTGGATGGCCTCGCCCGGCTCGCTGACTGCGCGCCTGATTAAACACAGCAATACGTTTCGCGTGCAGCGCCTGCACCAGCGCCGCGCCGTCTGCCTGGCCGACGAAGCCGCGCTGATCGGATCGGGGCGTGTGTGGGAGCGCGAAGTGCTGCTGCGCTGCAATGGCGAACCCGTCGTGTTTGCGCACACGGTCGTCTCCAGCAACAGCACCGCATCCGACTGGCCACTGTTTTCTGCGCTGGGCGAAAAGTCGCTTGGCAGCACCCTGTTTTACGATCCGCTGGTCACCCGCGGATCGCTTGAATTTGCCCGCATCCGTGCCGGCCACCCCCTGATGCAGCGCGCGTGCGCGGCGCTGGGGCGTGCGGTCGATCCCGCTGCGATTTATTACGCACGGCGCTGCCTGTACCGCCGCCGTCAAGGATTGCTGCTGGTGACCGAGGTATTTTTGCCGCCGGTTCTCGCGCTTGCAGCGTCCGCCACCACCATGAACGTGAACACACCATGAATGTATTTTTCGAAGAATCCGGCGATTTCAAAGTGGGCGCCGTGCTGTCCCAGGCGGGCGAGGCTTACCAGGTCGACATGCCGAGCGGCAAGCGCACCAAGGTCAAAGTCAAGGATGTGCTGCTGCAGTACGAGAAGCCGGCACCGGCCGAATTGCTGGAATCGGCAAAAAGTATCGCGCTCGATATTGACCTCGAATTCCTGTGGGAAGTAGCGGGAGAGGAAGAGTTTGGCTTTGCCGAACTCGGCGCCGAATACTTTGGCCACGCACCGCTGCCGCCCGAAGCTGCCGGCCTGGTGCTGGCGCTGCACAGCGCGCCAATCTATTTTTACAAGAAGGGCCGCGGCCGTTACAAGGCGGCGCCCGAGCAGTCGCTGCGTGCGGCGCAAGCTGGCATCGAAAAGAAAAAGCAGCAGGCACTGATTCAGCAAGCGTACGTTGACGATTTGAAGGCTGGCAAATTGCCGGAGGCGCTGGCGCCGCTGGTGCAGCAATTGCTGTTCAAGCCGGACAAGAACACCATCGAATACAAGGCGCTGGAAACAGCGGCCAACGAACTGCAGACCACGGCGCCGCGTTTGATGCTGGCCACTGGCGGTTTTGCGTCGCCAAAAGCGCTGCACATGGCGCGCTTCCTATTTGACAATTTCCCCAAAGGCGCCGGTTTTGCGCCGGTCGCCGTACCGGCCGCGCCGACCAACTTGCCGCTGGCCAAGGTTGCCGCGTTTTCCATCGATGACGTCACCACGACGGAAATCGACGATGCCTTCTCGGTCGAGCAACTGGACGACGGCAATGTGCGCGTGGGTATTCACATCGCCGCGCCCGGCTTGGCCGTGCGTCCGGACGACGCCATCGACAAGATCGCGCGCGCGCGCATGTCGACCGTCTACATGCCGGGCGACAAAATCACGATGCTGCCGGATGAAGTCGTGAACGCCTTTACGCTCGCGGAAGGGAAGAACTGCCCGGCAGTGTCGCTGTACGCCACGCTGAATCCGGCCGACTGGTCGGTCATTTCCACGACCACGCGCGCCGAGCTGGTGCCGATCCAGAGCAATCTGCGCCACAACGATCTGGATGCACTCGTCAACGAGGAAACCCTGGCCAGCGGCGAGGGCGAGTATCCGCACAAGCTGGAGCTGGGCATCATCTGGCAATGGGCGCTGCAGCTTGAAGCCGGGCGCATGGTCAAGCGCGAAGGGTTTGGATTAAAGCCGGAACAGAACAACCGTGTCGATTTCAATTTTTATGTCGATGACGACGTGGTCAGCGTGGTGCGCCGCAAGCGCGGTGCCCCGCTCGATAAAATTGTCGCCGAGCTGATGATTTTCGCAAACAGCACCTGGGGCAAGTTGCTGCATGACAGTGGCGTGCCGGGCATTTACCGTTCGCAAGGCGCCGGCAGCGGTGCGGGCTGGGCGGCAAAAATGCAGGTGCGCATGGTGACCCATGCCGCGCCGCACCAGGGTCTGGGCGTCGATCAATATGCGTGGAGCACGTCGCCATTGCGCCGCTATACCGATCTGGTCAACCAGTGGCAAATTCTGGCCTGTGCCGAGCACGGCGTGACGGCGCCGCTGGTGGCGCTGTTCAAGCCGCGCGACGCGACGCTGTTCTCGATCGTTTCCGGTTTCGATGCGGCGTACGCGGCCTACAACGATTTCCAGCAGACCATGGAGCGCTACTGGTGCCTGCGCTGGCTGGGCCAGGAAAACGCTAAAACAGCGGAGGCCGTGGTGCTGAAAGATGAAGTGCTGCGCCTGGTGGAAATTCCGCTGATCGTGCGCCTGGCCGGGATGCCGCCGGTGGCGCGCGGCGCGCAGGTAAAACTCGACATCGTCCGCTGGGACGAGCTCGATCTGACGCTGGAAGCGCGCTTGCTGGAAGTGGCCGCACCTGCCGCGGATGCGCCCGCACCGGACGACGACGACGAAGACAGCGGCCAGTCGGCGGCAGAAGAAGCAGCCGAAGCCGAGGGTGCGGTGGCAGTGGTGGTGCCCGAAGTTGTGGCCGAAGCACCGGCCGCTCCCGCTGCGCCGTAAGCTTCTGCCAACTGTGTGAACGTGACGACACGCGCCTTGCGTGTCGTCCCACGATGTGGCCCCGTCGTCGCGTTGCGCAAGGTAGAATTCAAACATTCTCAGATACAACTCCCCAGCCACCGCGTGAAGCTTCCACCCCTGACTCCCCTGACGATTGCTGTCGCCGTTTCCGTCGCTGCCCACGCCGCGCTGCTGACGGTGCATTTCGTCGCGCCCGACGCGTTCAAGCTGAACCCGGTCGATCCGGGGCTGGAAGTGATTTTGGTGAATGCCAAGCACGCGCGGACGCCGCTGAAGGCCGACGCGCTGGCGCAAGCCGACCTCGACGGTGGCGGCAATGCCGATACCGGCCGCGCCGCGTCCCCATTGCCGGACCTGCGCCGCATCGACAATGGCGACAGCGTGAAGGCTTTGCAGCGCCGTATCACCGAGCTGCAGGAAATCCAGCAAAACGAGTTGACCAAGGCGGCAGCGTCGAATTTCAACGCGGTACCTGTCACGGCCAAGGACAAGCCGGATCCGACCGTCAATGGCGACGACGCCATCGATACCACCCGTGCCATCGCGCGCCGGGCTGCCGAGATTGCCGAGCGCATCCAGGACGAAAACAAGCGGCCGAAAAAGACCAGCATCACGCCGAGCACGCGCGCCGTCGGCTACGCGCAGTATTACAAGAACATGCAGAAGAAGGTCGAAGATATCGGCACGCTGAACTTCCCGCAAAAGAACGGCAAGAAGCTGTACGGCGAGCTGGTCGTGTATATCCCGGTGTTCCAGGACGGCACGATTTATGCCAAGGAAGGCGTACGGGTCGAACGCAGCTCCGGCAACCCCGATCTCGACAAGGCCGCGGTGGCCATCGTGCGCCAGGCCGCGCCATTCGGTAAATTCCCGCCGAATATGCTGTCGAAGGACAAGGATGACTTGTGGGTCATCATCACCACGTTCAAATTCACGCGCGAGGCCAAGCTCGAGGCACAACTGGGCGAGGCGGGCAAGTGAGCGACCAATACTGCGTCATCGGCAACCCGATTGCCCACAGCAAATCCCCGCTCATCCACGCAGCGTTTGCCGGGCAGACCGGGCAGGCGCTGACCTACGTGCGCGAGTTGGCGCCCCTCGACGGTTTCGATGCGCACGTGCGCGGCCTGGTCGCTGCCGGTTTCCGTGGCGCGAATGTGACGGTGCCCTTCAAGCGCGATGCGGCGCGCCTGGCCACGCGCCTGACGCCTCGCGCGCAGGCTGCCGGCGCGGTCAACACGCTCAGTTTCGCGGGTGGCGAAATTGTCGGCGACAACACCGACGGCCCCGGCCTGGTGGCCGACATCGTGCGCAATGCCGGCGTTGCACTCACCGGCAAACGGGTATTGCTGCTGGGCGCCGGCGGGGCCGCACGCGGCGTCGTGCTGCCGCTGCTCGACGCTGGCAGCGCCAGCATTGTGGTGGCCAACCGCACCCGCGCCACTGCCGATGCGCTGGTTGCCGCGTTTCAGGATGCGCGCGTGACAGCCTGCGAATATGTCGACATTGCCGCGCAGTTCGACGTCATCGTGAATGCCACGTCGGCCAGCCTGGCGGGCGGCATGCCCCCGGTGCCGGGCGCGGCATTTGGCGCCGGCACGCTGGCGCTGGACATGATGTACGCTGCCCAGCCGACCCCGTTCATGGTGTTTGCCGCCAGCCACGGCAGCATTACGCGCGACGGGCTTGGCATGCTGGTCGAGCAGGCTGCCGAAGCGTTTGCGGTATGGCGCGGCGTGCGTCCGGAGACTGGCGCTGTATTCGCGTCGTTGCGCGCAGCATGAAGAAGGCGCGCAAGAGCGGGCGCCGCTGGCTCAAGTGGATCATCCTCGGACCGCTGCTGCTGTTCGTGCTGCTGCAGTTGTATTTTTTTGCGATGGTGTGCTGGTATGTGCAGGTCAATCCGGGCACGACCAGTTTCCAGCGCCAGCAATTGGCCGAACTGCGCGCCAAAAATCCGGACGCGAAACTGATCCAGCAGTGGATGCCGTACAACGCCATCTCCGACAATCTGAAACGCGCCGTCATCGCCTCGGAAGATGCCAATTTTCTCGAGCACGACGGGGTCGACTGGGAGGCGCTGGAAAAAGCGTACGACCGTAATAATACAAAGCACAAAGTGGTCGGCGGCGGTTCCACCATCACCCAGCAGCTGGCAAAAAACCTGTTCCTGTCGGGCTCGCGCAACTACCTGCGCAAGGGTCAGGAAATGGTCATCGCGTTCATGCTGGAAACCATGATGAGCAAGGAGCGCATCCTGGAAATCTACCTGAACGTGGTCGAAATGGGCCGCGGCGTATTCGGTGCCGAAGCTGCCGCGCGCCATTATTTCAATACAACGGCGGCACGGCTGAGCGCCTCGCAAGCCGCGCGCCTGGCGGTGATGTTGCCGAATCCCCGGTTTTACGACAAGCACCAGACCAATTATCTGGCACGCCGCACGGCCTTGATCCAGCGCAGGATGAGTTCGGCCGAATTACCGTAATCCTTTCGTCGCTGGTGCACTGCATCACGTCGTCCGTCGCCTGCCCCTTTCCATCGGCTGGTCGCGTGCGCCACACTGCTACCTGTTCAATAACGACACGAAAAGGACTCACGGTGATCAAGGATATTGCAGCAGTGTTTGCCTTGGCGATGTTTGAAATGTGGGCCGCCATCCCGCTGGGGTTGCACCTCAAACTGCATCCGGTACCGCTGATCCTGGCCATTGTGGCGGGCTCCCTGATCGGCGTGATCGCCGCGACCTTTCTCGGGGAAACCCTCCGTAATCTGATGTTCTGGCGCAAGAAAGAAGGAGGGCGGCGGCAAGCTGACGCAGTGGCTGACGACAAAAGGACCGTGGGCGGTGGGCCTGCTGGGGCCGCTACTGATCGGGCCGATTTTCGCGGCCGGTCTTGCGGCCACCCTCGGCATGCCGCGCCGCTTGTCGATCGCGCTGCTGGCCGGCGGCGTTGTCGTCTGGACCGTCACGTTTACGCTGCTGGGCGTGTTCGGGTTGTCGACGTTGGGCTAGGCGCAGCGCGCCCGGTGTATTGCAGCGCGCAACACACCGGACGCACGCTGCTTGACGCCAGCCATATTTTTGCACTACAGTCGTTCCATGTCCTCGACTCTGCATCTATCCATTTCCCTACCGCTCGCTGGCGCGCTATCGCCAGCGACGCTACTAACTACACGCACGTAATCCACGTAGTGTGCGCTGCCTGCGCTGTTCACAAGACCTTACGCCAGGCTGCAAGTTCAAGTAAAAAACCCGGAAGTGTGCCTCGATGTATTCTGCCCTTATCCCTGTTGACTCCGTAGTACGCTCCGCGCCGACCCCGGTTTGCTGTGCTGCTGCGTTGGCGCTGCCGTTGCTACTGCTACCGATCGGTTGCCTGGCCTAGCGTTCCGTGGCCGCCCGGCAGCCTCTGCGCCACACCATTCGCAATCCCTTATTCGTCGATTTTCAGGAGCACACCATCATGATGCAGAACCCTTCCGCCAAGTACCGCCCATTCCCCGCCATCGCCTTGCATGACCGTACCTGGCCGGGCAAGACCATCACGCATCCACCGATCTGGATGAGCACCGACCTGCGCGACGGTAACCAGGCGCTGATCGAGCCGATGAGCCCTGAAAAGAAGCTGCGCTTTTTCGAGATGCTGGTGCAGATTGGCCTGAAGGAAATCGAAGTCGGCTTTCCGTCTGCGTCGCAGACCGACTTCGATTTCGTCCGCAAGCTGATCGATGAAGACCGCATTCCCGACGACGTCACCATCATCGTGCTGACCCAGTCGCGCGACGAACTGATCCGCCGCACGGTGGAATCGGCTGTCGGCGCCAAACGCGCCATCGTCCACTTGTACAACTCGGTGGCGCCGGTGTTCCGCCGCGTGGTGTTCAATATGACGCGCGAAGAAATCATGCATATCGCCGTCACCGGCACCACACTGGTCAAGGAACTGGTGGCTGGGCACCCGGAAACGCACTGGGGTTTTGAGTATTCGCCGGAATCGTTCTCGACCACCGAACTCGATTTTTCGCGCGATATCTGCAACGCGGTCAGCGCTGTGTGGCAGCCAACGCCGGAAAACAAGCTCATCTTCAATTTGCCATCGACGGTCGAATGCAGCACGCCAAATGTATATGCCGATCAGATCGAATGGATGTCGCGTAATTTGAACGGACGCGACAGCATCGTCATCAGCGTGCACCCACACAACGACCGTGGTACTGCGGTGGCCTCGGCCGAACTGGCTGTCATGGCCGGCGCCGACCGCGTCGAGGGCTGTTTGTTCGGCAATGGCGAGCGTACCGGCAACGTCGACCTGGTCACGCTGGCCCTGAATTTGTACACCCAGGGTATCGACCCGGGCCTGGATTTTTCCGATATCGACGCAGTGCGCCAAGTGGTGGAAGAGTGCAATCAGTTGCCGGTGCACCCGCGCCATCCGTACGTGGGCGACCTGGTGTTCACTGCGTTTTCCGGCTCGCACCAGGATGCCATCAAAAAAGGCTTTGCCCAGCAAAAGCCGGACGCCTTGTGGGAAGTGCCATATTTGCCCATCGACCCGGCCGATCTTGGCCGTAGCTACGACGCCGTCATCCGCGTCAACAGCCAGTCCGGCAAGGGCGGCATGGC
This sequence comes from Pseudomonadota bacterium, assembly GCA_030853745.1. Lineage (GTDB taxonomy): Bacteria > Pseudomonadota > Gammaproteobacteria > Burkholderiales > Burkholderiaceae_D > JALYUM01. Next base: position 18,354 of record JALYUM010000110.1, read on the forward strand.
GTATTTGCTCGAGCAGGAATTCGGTTTGCAATTGCCGCGCCGCCTGCAGATCGAGTTTTCGCGCGCCGTGCAAAAAGTCGCCGATGCCAGCGGACGCGAAGTGGCAGCTGCCGATATCCACGCCATCTTCCAGAGTGAATACTTCGATCAGGTGACGCCGTTTGCGTACAGCGCACACAAGATGGTCGAAGACAGCAGCCAGGAAGAGTCGGTGCAGATCGACCTGTCCTTGACTGAAAACGGCCAGCCAATCGCGCGCAAGGGTGGCGGCAATGGCCCGATCGACGCGTTCGTGCACGCGCTTGGTCTCGACATCAAGCTGATGGATTATCACGAGCATGCGATCGGTTCGGGCGCCGATGCCCGTGCCGCCTGCTATGTCGAACTGCGCCTGGCGAACGGTCCGACCTTGTTTGGCGCGGCCATCGACAGCAATATCGTCACCGCGTCGTTCAAGGCCGTGCTCAGTGCCGTCAACCGCCAGCTGGCGATGAGCGATCACCGCGCTGCCGCGTAAGTAGCGCCGCAGCCAGCAACACCACCAGTGCTGCCACCGCATATGGCGCGCTGGCAAATAGTCCATACAGCCAGGCACTGATCAGCGGTCCGGCCATCCGCGCGATGGCTTGCTGGGCCTGGTTCGCGCCCATCACGACGCCTTGCCGTCCGGCGGGCGCCGCGTTGGCGATCAGGGCGCTGGCCGATGGCTGAAACAGGCCATCGCCAAAAGTGAACAGCGCAATCCCGCAGACCAGCAACGGCAGCGCAGGGTGGTATGCCAGCGCGGCCAGCGCAATCAATCCTGTGCCATTCACAAGCAGCCCGGCAGTGGCCACGCGCCGCTCACCGAAGCGCGGCAGCAGCCGCGGTGCTGCCAGTCCCTGGCTGAGCATATCCATTACGCCAATACCTGCCAGCGCGAAGCCGATCGTCGCCGGGTTGAACAACAACTTTTCCTTCAACAGCACCGCCAGATTCGACTGCAGCACCGTGCTGCCGAACGCAAAGCAGAACACCACGCCAAACAGCAGGCGCAGTTGCGGTTGACGCAGTGCCTGCTGCAGTTGGCCGATGGCGTTGAACTGCGCCCACTGCAGGCGCGGGCTGCGTTGTGCGAAAGGATGACTTTCAGGCAGGCAGCACCAGACCATCAGGGCGTTGCCGAGCGCCAGGACGGCTGCGCCATACAACGGGGCGGACAGGGAAATTTGTCCGAGCAGGCCGCCTGCCACCGGTCCGAGCATGAAGCCCAGGCCGCCAGCGGCGCCGAGTTTTCCGAACGCCGGGCCACGTTGTTCAGGGCTGTGGGTATCGGCAATGACCGCGTACATCGCCGCGATACTCCCGGCGGTCAAACCCTCGAGCACGCGGCCCAGGATCAGCACCCACAGCGCGCCGCCGACGCCGAATACGGCGAAGCCGGCAGCGGAGCCGCACAGCGACAGCAACAGTACCGGGCGCCGGCCGAAACGGTCGCTGAGCGCGCCCAGTACGGGCGCGGCGCAGAAGGAACATCCAGCAAACAGCGCCAGGATCAGCGCTACCCAGAAGGCGACGTCGGCAGGCGCAACATAGCGCGCGACCGAAAACGGCAGCACGGGAATGATCAGTGTGAAGCCGGCGAAATTGAGGAAGACCGAGACCGCGATGACGGTGGTGGAACGGGAGGGGGGATGCTGCATCGACTGCTCCTTGTGTTCGGTTCGACCGGAACAGTTCATCAACATGAGAACCACACGGACGAACACACGGTGCGGTGAAGCGACCGTTGTTCGTCGAGGGAACTCATGCTAAATGCAAGGAACAGAACTTCCGCGGGACGGAAGGACCTGGGCTTACCTATGACCAAGTCTGCCTTTTTCGACGAGGAGATTGTAGCGCAATTTTGTGACCGGTCAGTCCAGGCCGGTCTTTCCGCTGGCCCAGTACGCCTTGCTATGGCGCCGTCCCGATCCCATTTCTGTTTGTTTCAGAAAGCGGGTCATGTGCTGGATCGTGCTGGCGCGGCCGGTCAGCACAATCTCGACGGTGGCATCGATCATCAACAGCGCTGCGACGCGCGTTTCCAGTTCGCCGAAGTGGCGGTCGGTGTCCAGCCGGGCAGTAAGCTGCACGGCGTGCAGGCCCAGGTAATCGATGACCGGCTGCGTGTCGGCCAGCGCCGCCACTTCCAGCAACGCCTGTCCGGACAGTGCGGCCGCCAGCCCGACCGACGTTTCATCGCCCACCACAATGGTCGACCTGCCGGCCTGGATCGACTTGCGCGGACCGAAAACAACACACGGGTCGCCCGTCTGCAGCCGGCGCGCCCATGCCGTGCCGGGCCCCGGTGCGTGCAGGCAGACCAGAATGCGCGTGCGGCCATGCACGCTGTCCCAGTCGATCGGCGTGTAGGTGCGCTGGACCCAGCCGCCCAGCTGAATTTGTATCTTGTCGCCTGGCGTCCAGTCGACGTCACGCAGGGCGTCGCCGCCCAGCGTGACGAGACGGAAAGTGCTGCCGAAGTCGACGATCTCCAGCACGTGGGCGCTGCGCGTAAACAGTTTCTGGACGGTGGTCTCGAACAGGCCGGCGCGTTTGACGACTGCGGTGTTGACGATATCGTTCATTGGGCCTGGTCTCCGCCGCCGCATGCGCCGCTGCGGCCGTGTCTGCCGAACTGCGCGAATTTTTCGCGGTCTTCGGCGCTCATGCTTTCCCAGCGCCGGCGGCCCATCCAGCGCCCGTGGCCGTGGTGGCCGCCGAAGAATAGCCGGGACAGCACGAGCAGGCCAAGCGTCTGCCAGTAGTCGATGGTGCGCGCGCCGGAAAACACCGCTGGCATCAGCCAGTTCCACAGCAACATTACTGCCCAGACGACGACTGCGGCGAGCATCATCCAGACGATGAATTTCAGCAGAATCACTGCGGGATGGCGGCGTTGATGCTTAAAGAAGTTCTTCATAATTGTGTTGGAGGCGGTCGCGCAAATGCAGCACGGCCCGCCGTTTCCATCCTAAAAGTGTGTTGATCTTGATGCCGCTTTCCAGCGACAGTTCCTTGAAGCTGCGCCCGTCCAGTTCATGTGCGAGGAAAACCGCACGCTGCTGTGCCGGCAATTCGTCCAGCGCACGCGCGATGGCGTCAAGCAGCACGGCGCGCGCATAGGCCGCTTCCGGTCCGCTCTCGACTGCCGGCAACGCCGCGTCGAGGTAGTAGCCGTCCTCATCCTCGTCGAGCGCTTCTTCGCGCTTCTTGCGGCCGCGGTCGATAATGCGGTTCTTCGCCACGCGCACCAGCCAGGCGCCGACTTGCTCGATCGGCTCCGGCAGACTCCAGGCGCGGACAAATTCGTAAAAGACATCCTGCAGAATATCTTCGGCGTCCCCCGCACTGGGCACGCGGCGCCGGATGAAACCGTGCAGGCGGCTGCGCTCGCGCACGACGATGGCGGCGATGCTGTTGCGGTGCTCGATTGTCAAAGGCGTGGTCTTCATACTGGTAAAGACGAATCAGGCGCAGGAATATTGTGGGATACCGTCATTTATTTTCAGGCGCCGATCCAGGTGGTCAATTCGATGCAGCGACCGTCATCGAGCGGCGCCACCGCCGAACGGTAGCCGTTGGCCGGGTTGCGCACATAGTCGCGATAGTCGGGGTCGAGCGCGTTGTCTGCGAGGATCACCGCACCTGGCGCCAGCGCCGGTTCGAGCAGCAGGAGCACGGCCAGATACTGATCGGATTCACCGTCGAGCAGCACCAGGTCGACGCCAGCGCCGACGTCCTGCAAGGTTGCGCGTGCATCGCCTGAACGAATCTCGACGAGGTCGGCGAAACCGGCGGCCTCCAGATGCATACGGGCGCGCGCCGCTTTGGCGGGCACCAATTCGGTACCGATCAGCTGTCCGCCACCGTTGTCACGCAAGGCCGTTGCCAGATAGGTCGTCGAGACGCCCATCGACGTACCAAATTCGACGATTCGGCGAACCTTGTGCGCGCGTGCAGTTGCATAGAGGAAGGGGCCGAACGCTGGCGACACCGCCAGGTAGCCTGTATCGTGTGACGTCGCCTCGGGAGCAATCCGCGCCAGCACCGTGCCGGTGTTTCTGAGCGCAGCAAGCACCGCCGCGGCCAGTGCCTGGTCGGCCGACGCGGCAGCGCCGTGAAGCTGTGTGAAGGGGGCGAGCATGTAAATGGTGTCTGCTGCATTCATGGCTACTCCAGCATGATGGGTGTCTGCAGTCATGGTACGCACCGCCGCGATTGGCAGCATTGGGTAAGTCTGTCAAAATATATGGAATTCCTGCCAATTGCATCGGTTTCCATGCCCGTCCTCGCGCACTACCCTGACACCACGTCGCACGACCTCGACACTGTGCCGCGTCCCGTTATTGTTTTTGGCACTGACGGTATCGATGTGGGCGGCCAGCGCCCCGAACGCGATTTTCATCGCCACCAGAGAGGCCAACTGGTGCTGCTGATGCGCGGCGTGCTCGAATGTGAGGTGGAAAACAGCCTGTGGATCGTGCCGCCACAAAGCGCCATTTGGGTGCCTGGCGGCGTTTTGCACCGCGTCAAGGCTGCCGGTGCATTGCACGGGTATGTGGCATTTATCGACACCGGCGTGGCAGCGCAATTGCCGTCAGCCTGCTGCGCGGTGACGACCACGCCGCTGCTGCGCGAACTGCTGATGCGTGCGGCCGAGTTACCGCTGCTGTACGAGGAGGGCGGCATGGCGTCGCGGGTGGTAGCGCTGTTGCTGGACGAGCTGGCGCTGGCGCCCACCGGCACGCTGCAGTTGCCGATGCCGCAGGACAGCCGGCTGCGCAAGATTGCCGAGGGCATCATGGCAGCGCCGTCCGAGCCCGGCACGGTGGAAAGCTGGGCCCGGCGGGTGGGCCTGAGCGAACGGACGCTGGCACGCCTGTTGACGCAGGAAACCGGCATGAGTTTCGGCCGCTGGCGCCAGCAACTGCAACTGATGCTGGCCGTCAAATGGCTCAGCACCGGCACGTCGGTCCAGCAAGTGTCGAACGATCTCGGCTACGAAAGCGCGGGCAGTTTCGTCGGCATGTTCCGGCGCGCCATCGGCACGTCGCCAGGGCGGTACATGGCGCAGCAGCGCGGCTTGGCGGCGGATTGAAAAAGAGCGCCAGCGGGGGTGGTTGCGCCGGGGGCGAACGGTTACACTTGCGCTAGTTTTTGCACCCGGCCGAGAAAAGCGCATGATCAATGTATTCGTCTTACAGAATGGCCGCCTCAACCAGGTACCGATCAACTCGCGTGCCGACCTTGAAAATGTGACCCCGGTCTGGGTCGACCTGACCGATCCCGAGGACGACGAGGTCGCATGGGTAAAAGCCATTTATGGCGTCACCTTGCCGGGTGAAGACGAAGTCAAGGACATCGAAGCCTCGGCCCGCTATTACGAAGCGGAAAATGGCGACCTGCACCTGCGCACCGATTTTTTGCTGGAAGAAGACGACGGCCCGTCGCGCATCGTCACCGTCGCGTTTATCCTCGCGCGCAAGATGCTGTTCTCGGTCCATACCGACGATTTGCCGGTGTTCCGCCTCGTGCGCATGCGCGCGCGCTCGCGGCCAGGCTCGATTGCCGACTACATGGATGTGCTGATCGATCTGTACGCCACCGACGCCGAGTATTCGGCCGATGCGCTCGAGGGCATTTACCAGAACCTGGAAGAAGTGTCCGGGCGCGTGCTGCAGAAAGAATTTACCGACCAGGACGCAGCCGCTGCGCTGAATGCCATCGCGCATGAGGAAGATCTGAACGGACGCATCCGCCGCAACATGATGGACACGCGCCGCGCGGTGAGTTTTCTGATGCGCGGCCGGTTGTTGAATGCCGATCAGTTCGAGGAAGCGCGCCAGATCCTGCGCGACATCGAGTCGCTCGACGGCCACACGTCATTCCTGTTCGATAAAATCAACTTCTTGATGGATGCGACGGTCGGTTTCATTAACATCAACCAGAACAAGATCATCAAGATCTTCTCGGTGGCCTCGGTCGCGTTTCTGCCACCGACGCTGATCGCCAGCGTGTACGGCATGAACTTCAAGTTTTTGCCGGAGCTGGAGTGGACGTTCGGGTATCAGTGGTCGCTGACGCTGATGGTCATTAGCGCGATTGCACCGTTTTTGTACTTTAGACACCGCGGTTGGTTGAAGTGATCTGCCACTTCGCTTAAGGTGGTATAGGCCCCGGCCTTCGCCGGGGTGACGGTGAATATTCTTCCGTTATTTGTAGATCCGTCATCCCCGCGCAGGCGGGGACCCAAAGCACCTTGGAACAGCCTAAGCAATCCTAGCAAACACGCGCCGCGCCGCTTCAATGGTCTCGGCAATCACCGCATCGTCGTGCGCCGCCGACACAAACCCCGCCTCAAACGCCGCTGGCGCAAAGTACACGCCTTCGTCCAGCATCCCGTGGAAGAAGCTGTTGAAGCGCGCTTTGTCGCCCGCCATCATCTGGCCATACGTCGATGGCACGTTGGCGCTGAAGTACATGCCAAACATCCCGCCGACGGAATCTGCGCAAAATACAACGCCAGCCTCGGCCGCCGCCGCCGTCAGGCCCGCGACCAGCTTGCTCGCCTGGCTAGATAATTTCTCGTAAAACCCTGGCTCCTGCACGATAGCTAACGTCGTCATGCCAGCTGCCACCGCTACCGGGTTGCCGGATAGCGTTCCGGCTTGATACACCGGCCCGATTGGGGCCATGTTGTGCATCAGTTCGGCGCTGCCGCCGAATGCCGCCACCGGCAAGCCGCCACCGATGACTTTGCCGAGCGCGGTCAGATCCGGATTGACACCGTACAGTTCCTGCGCGCCGCCCAGGGCCACGCGGAAGCCGCTCATCACTTCATCGAAAATCAGCACGCTGCCGTGTTCGGTGCACAGTTCGCGCATGCGGCGCAGGAAATCCGGCGTGGCGCGGATCAGGTTCATATTGCCGGCAACCGGCTCGACGATGACGCAGGCGATGGTGTCGCCCATCGACTCAAAAGCATCTTCCAGTTGCGCGATGTTGTTGTAATCCAACACCAGCGTGTGCTTGACGAAATCTTCCGGCACGCCAGCGGACGTGGGGTTGCCGAAGGTCAGCAAGCCGCTGCCGGCTTTCACCAGCAGCGAATCGGCATGGCCGTGATAACAGCCTTCAAATTTCACAATTTTGTCGCGGCCGGTGGCGCCACGGGCCAGGCGCAGTGCGCTCATCGTCGCTTCGGTACCGGACGACACCAGGCGCACCTGCTCGATCGATGGCACCAGACGGCACAATGTTTCGGCCATCTCGACTTCACCCAGTGTCGGCGCGCCGAACGACAGGCCATTCGCAGCGGCATCCTGCACGGCTTTCACCACTTTCGGGTGTGCGTGGCCGACGATGGCCGGGCCCCACGAACCGATGTAATCGATGTAGCGTTTGCCGTCGGCATCGTAAAAATACGGGCCTTCGGCGCGGGTGATGAAGCGCGGCGTGCCGCCCACCGATTTGAAGGCGCGCACGGGGGAATTCACACCGCCCGGCGTGGTTTGCTGGGCGCGTGCGAACAGCGTGTCGTTTTGGGAAATTGTCATGGTCACTTAAAGGATGGCGGAGGGTGGCAGATGCGCAGGGGGCAGCGCGGGATTGGCTGAAAAAGCCATGCCGAAAAATTTGTTCGGGACCAATTTTCCCATGCCGAGGCGCTGGGCATGGGCGAGCGCCGCACAGGTGTAATCGTGCGCAGTTTGCAGTGCGTCGGCCGGCGCGGCGCCGAGTGCCAGCTGGGCGCAGAACGCTGCCGACAGGGTCGAGCCGGCACCGAGAAAGCTGCCAGGCAAATGGCGCCAGTCGCACTGCGCGACGATGCCGCTGGCGTCATACAAAGTGTTCGAGCAGGGCAGGCCGCCGGTGCCGCCGGTGCAGGTGACCAGCACGTAACTGCAGCCACTGCCGGTGATTTCCGCCACGTCGGCGGCCAGCATGCCGTCGCCGGAACCGTCGCGCCAGGTTTCTGCCATGCGCGCCAGTTCGATCTGCGACAGCACCAGCACGGTCGATTGCGGCACCAGGATCTGGCGGATGGCGGACAGCATGTCGTCGTCGGCCAGGCCCGAATCGGGCAGGCTGGACAGGAATGGATCGAGGATCAGCGGTACGTCCGGATAATCCGAGACAATTTCGGCAATCGCGCTGGCCTGCTCGATACTGGCTATACTGCCCACCTTGAAGGCGGCCACCGGCATGTCTTCCAGCAGCACGCGCGCCTGGTCGACGACCCAGTCGGGGTCCATCTCGTGCAGGTCGTCGACGCGGGCGGTATCGGCAATCAGGAGGCCAGTGGAAACCGTCAGCGCGTGGCAACCGAAGGCTGAAAAAACTGCCTGGTCGGCCTGAATGCCAAGTGCGCCTACCGGGTCTGTGACACCGAAAGTAAGAATGAGGGGAACTGTTTGGTTTTGCACGGCGGCTGGATTAAGATACCTGATTCGGCATTTTACTAGATACAAGGATCAATCACGTGAGTAGTACTGAAACAGCCAACACCCCTTTCCAGACCTGGATGTGTCTCATTTGCGGTTGGGTATATGACGAATCGGCCGGTGCGCCGGACGATGGCATTGCCCCTGGCACCCGCTGGGCCGATGTACCGATGAACTGGACTTGCCCGGAGTGCGGCGCCCGCAAAGACGACTTCGAAATGACCGAAATGTGACTCCCAAGGCACAGTTGCGCTGTGTCAGTTGATTTACTACAACACCCGCACCACAAGTAGGTTTCCGTATGGTAACCTCGGTGCTCTTGCTGAAGTGAAACATATATGACGACAACGCCGCAACTGCCTGGCCTGAAGATCATGGTCATAGACGACAGCAGCACCATCCGGCGCTCTGCCGAGATTTTTCTCGGCCAGGCGGGTTACCAGGTTGTGACTGCTGAAGATGGCTTCGATGCACTGGCTAAAATCAACGATCATCACCCTGCACTGATCCTGTGCGACATCCTGATGCCGCGCCTGGATGGCTACCAGACCTGCGCCCTGATTAAAAAGAGCGCGAAATTCCACGCTACACCCGTTTTGATGCTGTCCTCCAAGGACGGCCTGTTCGATCGTGCGCGCGGCGCCATGGTCGGGGCGGCTGCATATCTCACCAAACCCTTCAGCAAAGACAGCCTCCTGACCGCGGTGCGCGAGCACACGGCTGCATTGTCCTGATACCTTTACCCCGGATCCCCAGTGGCCATTCAAAAAATTCTCATCGTTGACGATTCACCAACTGAACGTTATTACCTGACCGCCATGTTGGAGCGCAACGGCTTTACTGTCACCACCGCCGAAAACGGCGACGACGCCATGGAAAAAATCCGCGCCGACCGTCCGGAACTGATCCTGATGGATGTCGTCATGCCTGGCGCCAACGGCTTCCAGGTTACCCGCTCCATTGCCCGCGACCCGGAACTGACCGATGTCCCCATCATCATCTGCAGCACCAAGAATCAGGAAACCGACCGTATCTGGGGCCTGCGCCAGGGCGCACGCGATTACCTCGTCAAGCCGGTCGACGAGGCGCAATTGTTGGCACGTATCGCCGGGCTGAGCGCCTGAGATGGATCTGACGCCGCCGCCCCAAGCGAGCCGCCCTGACGCGGCCGAACGCCGCAGCCGTCTGCGCCAGTACCAGGTGCAACTCCTGGCGCGCATGCAGGCTGCCCGCACCGGGACCGGCGCGCGCGTAAACCAGCTTGGTGTCGCCATTGGCGAAGAACGTTATTTGCTGGACCTCACCGCGGCGGGCGAAATTGTCAGCGTGGCGCCGGTGACGGCAGTGCCGCTGACGCAAGCCTGGTACCTGGGACTGGCGAATATCCGCGGCAGCCTGGTCGGTGTTATCGACCTGGCGCGTTATCTGGGTCAGGGCGAAACGTCGATTGGCACGGAAGCGCGGTTTGTCACGTTTGCGCCGGGCCTGGGCATGAATTGCGCGCTGCTTGTCACGCGCGTGTATGGCCTGCGTCACGCGGCCGACATGCGTCAGGACGGCGAGCGCTTGCGCGACAGCGACGACCAGGCGTGGACGCCGCTCGACCTGGCGGCACTGGTACGCGACGAGCGTTTCCTGCAAGTTGGACTATAGGCGGCCACCCGGCCGACTCAACAAGTTTTTCTGTAAAAATATATCGCTGGGCGATAAGGAGCTGGAATGGGATTCGCGTCTAAACTGTCAATGAACTTTGCACCCAAGGCTGCATTGGAGGGCGGCACCGTGCTGGCCTCGCCTGATTCCGAATTCGGCGGCGAGCCGGTCGCGCCAGGCTTCAAGGTGACGCATCCACCTGCGGGCGCGCTTGCGTCCGCGCCAGACGCCAACACCGCGTCCTCCAAGGCGGGCAGCGACGACAGCATGCTGGGCGAATTGCGCCTGCCGCTGATTGGCCACCTGTCGCTGCCGCGCCAGTTGCGCGTGCTGCTGTACGCGGCTGCGGGCGGCATCGTGGTCACCATTTTCGCCTTGTGGCAAAACTCGTCGTCCAACGCAGTCGCCTCGGCCCAGACCCAGATCGCCAGTGATGCACTGATGCACTCGCAGCGTATCGGTAAAGCGGCGCCAAACTCGGTGCAGGGTAACAAGGACGCGTTTGCGCAGCTGCAGGACAGCCGCACGCAACTCAACAGCGACCTGAAAACGCTGTCGGAAGGCGGCAACTTTGCTGGCCGCCGTATCCCGACCCCATCCGACCGCACCGGCAAGCAACTGGCCCTGGTCAAGTCCAAGTGGCTGACATCCGAACACGCTGCCGGCACCATTCTCGCCACGACGCCCGAGTTGCTGAGCTTTGACAAATCGATTCGTCAACTGGATGTGATTTCACCGGAACTGCTGTCCCTGACCGACGAACTGCTGACCGAAAAAGCCACGCGCGGTGGCAATCCAAAAGACCTGGCTGCCATTGGCCGCCTGATGATGCTGACCCAGCGCCTGTCGCGCAGCGCCAGTGAATACCTGACGTCCGGCGGTATCCGCGCCGAAACCGCGTTCCAGCTGGGCAAGGACACCACCAGCTTCCGTTCGATCGTGAACGGTCTGCTGAACGGTAATGATCAGCTTGGCCTGACGGCATTGAAAGACGCCGACCTGCGCGTGAAACTCAATGAAATCGACTCGAAGTTCGACACCTACCAGGAAGTGGTGTCGTCGTTCCTCGTCAACCTGTCGAAACTGACCGCCGCGAAAGCCGCCGAACAGTCGATCTATTACGAGAACGAAGATCTGAAGAAGATGTTGTCCAGTCTGCAAACAAACTATCGATCGGAGCAGGATTCTACCGACGGCTGGTTCTGGCTGATGGTTGCCGCATCGGTCTTCACGCTGGCCATGGGCGCATCGATCAGTGCCGTGATGCTGCAGGATTCCCGTAACCGCACCCGCGGCGCCGATGTGCGTCGCCAGGAAGCGGAAGGCCAGCGCATCCTGTCGCAAGCCAAGGAAGAAGAAGCCAAGGCCACCAACGACCAGAACCAGGCTGCCATTTTGCGCCTGATGAACGAGCTGCAGGAAGTAGCGGACGGCGATTTGACGGTGCACGCGACTGTGTCCGAAGACATCACCGGTGCCATTGCCGACTCGGTCAATTACACAGTGGAAGAGCTGCGCGCACTGGTGCACCGGGTTACCACCACCGCAGAAAAAGTGACGGCCGCATCGAACGAAGCGCGCCAGGTATCGACCGACCTGCTGGACGCTACCGCGCAGCAGTCCCGCGAAATCCAGGAAACCTCCACCACCGTGCTGAAAATGGCCGGCGACATTACCGACGTCTCGAAGTCGGCAAACGAATCGGCCGACGTGGCGCGCCAGTCGGTGGCGGCGGCGGAGCAGGGCGCTACCGCGGTGCAGAATGCCATCAAGGGTATGCTCGATATCCGCGAGAATATCCAGGAAACGTCGAAGCGCATCAAGCGTCTGGGCGAGTCGTCGCAGGAAATTGGCGAGATCACCGAGCTGATTTCCGACATTACCGAACAGACCAACGTACTGGCGCTGAACGCGGCCATCCAGGCGGCTTCCGCTGGTGAAGCAGGTCGCGGCTTCTCGGTGGTGGCAGAAGAGGTGCAGCGCCTGGCCGAACGTTCGGGCGATGCTGCCAAGCAGATCGGCGCGCTGGTGCGTACCATTCAGACTGACACGCACGATGCCGTGGCCGCAATGGAAAAATCGACGCAGGGTGTGGTGGAAGGTGCCCGCCTGTCCGATGCTGCCGGTGCTGCACTGGCCGACATTTCCCGCGTGTCGAACCGTCTCGCGGAACTGATTCAGGGAATTTCGTTTGCGACCGAACTGCAGGCGACGTCTGCGAACGGTGTCGCCCACAACATTCAGCACATCCTGTCGGTGACCGAACAGACCCAGGACGGTACCCAGCAAACGGCGCACTCCATCAGTCAGCTCGCATTGCTGGCACAGGAACTGAAAAACTCGGTATCGCGTTTCCGCGTCGCCGCTTGATAACAGGTTGACCATGACTTCTTCTTCGCACGTGCCGCGCATCGATACGGGACCTCTGTCCTGGGTGATCGGTGAAATCCGCGACTCGCTGGGTCGCTCGGCCATTGCGCTGAGTGATGCGACGGCTGCCACCGCCAGTGGCGTCGATGCGCGCAACACCGCGCTCCAGCATGCGAAAACCCATCTGCACCAGGCCGGTGGCGCGCTGCAGATGGTCGACATCGATGGCGTCGGCCTGCTGACCCTGGCCGCCGAACATGCGCTCGACCGGTTCAAGGATGGCAGCGTCGAACTGACACCGGAGCACGCCGCAGCCGTCACCGATGCCTACAGCGCCGTCGTCGAATATCTCGACGAATTGCTGGCCGGTGCACCGCCACAGCCGACCCGCCTGTTCCCGTATTACCAGGCCGTGCAAACTTTGCTGCGCGTGGAGCGCATCCATCCGGCCGACCTGCTGTTTGTCGATCTGTCGATGGCGGTGCAGTTGCAGCTGCCCGGTGCCGATCCTGCAGCTGCTGCGCTCGACTACGCCGCGTGCCGTTCGCGCTTCGAAAAAGCGCTGCTGCCGTTTTTGAAGAGCGTCGATGCAGCCAGTCAGCGCACCAATGCCGCGCCGCTCGAAAAAGCCATCGCGCCGGTGCCGAGGGCGCAAACCGAAATACATGCGCGGGCTTTCTGGTACGCGATGCATGCGTTTGCCGAGCTGGTGGCAAGTGGCGAACTGCCAAGCGGCTTGTACGTCAAGCAGCTGTTCGGCATGATCAACCTGCAGTTGCGCCGTTTGTCGCAAGGGCAGGGCGGACTGCCCGAAACCATGCTGCGCGATGCGCTGTTTTTCATCGCCGCCGCACAAAACCCGACGGCGGAAGCGCAGGCGCTGCGCCGCGCGTATCACCTCGACGGCGTGGTGCCGCCCGACTACGCGGAGCGCCGCTACGGCCGCATCGATGCCGCTGCGCTGAAGCAGGCCAAGGAAGCGCTGGCGCAAACCAAGTCCGGCTGGGACAAGATCGCTACCAGCACGGCCATGGAGGGCACCACTACCCAGGCCGACCAGTTCAAGGAATCGCTGGCCACGCTGGCTGGCGCGAGCGATAAACTTGGCGCCCCGGCGCTGGCGCAGTTGCTGCGCGAACTGGGCCAGGCCGCTACCGAAGCGCTGGCCGCCAACCGCAGCGACGAACTGGGCATGGAGATGGCCACGGCGATGCTGTTCGTCGAGCAGGGCCTCGACCAGGTGCGCCAGTTGCCGGCCGATTTTGAAGAACACGCAGAAGTTGTCGGTGCCCGCCTGCTGGCGCTGGCGGCCGGCGAAACGCCACCTGCCGCACCGCAGTGGCAGGGCGAGCTGGCCCAGAAAACCCAGCATGGCCAGACCATCGCGGTGCTGGCCGGCGAGATCAAATCGAGCCTGCGCCACATCGAGAAAATTCTCGACGATTACCATGCCGGCGTAGTGCAACGCCCGGCTCTGGCCACCGTTGAACCGTTGCTGCACCAGTTGCAGGGCGCGTTGTCGATGCTCGACCAGGACGCTGCCGTGCGCGCGGTCCAGCGCGTGCAGGTCGATGTGCAGGACCTGGCATCTGGCGCCATTGCCGGCGGCGTGCACGCACCGGCGCTCCAGCATATTGCCCGCAATATCGGCGCGCTGGGCTTTTTCACCGACATGCTGGCGCAGAACGGCGCCCAGGCCGGCCAGCGCTTCGTGTTCGACGATGCAGACGGCGTGTTCCGTGAAATTCCGTTCGAAGAAATCGTTGCCGACGCATCGCCGTTCGAAATTTTGCCGGAAGAGGCGCTGGCAATTGCCGCCCAGGCGCAGCCGGAACCGATCGTGGAACCGGTGCCAGGCGAAGCGCCGCAGGGCGACGACTCGATCGAAGCCGAACTGCTGGAAATTTTCATTTCCGAAGCCCAGGAAGTGCTGGCGCTGGTGGCCGAGAATATCCCGGCGGCCGCACAGGCGCCAGCCAGCGGCGAGATTTTGACGCAGCTGCGCCGCTCGTTCCACACGCTCAAGGGCAGTGGCCGCATGGTGGGCCTGGAGGAATTCGGCATTGCTGCCGCCGCCATCGAAAAATGCATGAACCTGTGGCTGGCCGAGGCGCGCAGCGCCACGCCGGCGTTGCTGGGCATGCTGGACAAGGCCCGCATCGAACTGTCCGCGTGGGTCGATGAACTGGCCGGTACCGGCCATTCCGACCGTACCGGCGCTGCACTGGCAGCCGCTGCGGAACGCGTGCAGAACGGCCAGCCGGCGCTGGACGAAGCAATAGAAGAAGCATTGGAAGTGGTGCCGGAAGTGGTGCCGGAAGTGGAGCAGGAAGCCGTTCCGGAAGTGGAGCAGGAAGCCGTGCCTGAAGCAGAACCTGCGCCGGAAGAAATCGCCGCCGTGGCATTGCCGGTCGACGAAGACAACGATGCGCCGGACTGGGACTTCAACACCATCCCCATGCTGGACCAGATCGCGCCGGAAGAAGCTGATTCTGTCGCCGACGACCAGTACAAGCGGTTTGCCGATCTGGCCATTCCACTGCCGCTGTATAACATCTACGTCGCAGAAACTGACGCGTTGATGCGTTTGCTGCGCCGCGATTTCAGCGAGTGGCGCCATGAACCGCAGCGCGCGGTAACACCCGCGGCGCGCACTGCCGCGCACACGCTGGTCGGTACGTCGGCCACGGTGGGTTTCACCGCCGTGCGCGACATCGCCCACGCGCTGGAAAGCACGCTGGACACCTTGCAGGCGCCGGCACCGGTGCTGGAAGAAGCGCAGCGCGCGCTGCTCGAAGAAGCCCTTGAGCAGATGGGCAGCATGCTGGAGCGCTTTGCGCAGGCCGACCTGGCGCAGGAAGAGCCGGACCTGGTCGCGCGCCTGTACACGCTGTGCACCGAACTGGCTGCACGCAAGCCGTCGAAAGACGCTGCCGAGCCTGATCTCGACGCGCTGTTCTCCGACACGCTGGCCGATTTGATTGCACAGCCGCCGGTGGTGGAAGAAGCCGTGGTTGCGGAGCCGGTGGCGAGCGATGCGGCAAGCGACGACTTCGACAACCTGTTCGACGCCGACTTCGACGATCCATTCGGCACCCCGCTGGAACAAGCCGCGCCGGCAGTGGCGGAAGTTGAGCCGGAACCAGAGCCAGAGCCAGAATCCGTCGCTGAAGTCGCGCCGGAACCTGCGCAGGTGCCAGTTGCAGCGCCAGAGCCAGAGCCAGAGCCAGAGCCAGAGCCAGAGCCAGAGCCAGAGCCAGAACCAGAACCAGAACTGGCGTCGATGCTCGCGCTGGAAGTAGCACCCGAGCGCGACATCGAACCGATGCTCAGTACCGAAGCGTCGTTCCGCGATGAACTCGATGCCGACCTGATGCCGGTGTTCCTCGAAGAAGCCACCGATCTGCTGCCGGAAATCGGCAACAACCTGCGCCAGTGGCAAGCCAATCCGGCCGATACGGCGCCGGCCCAGCGCCTGTTGCGCACGCTGCACACCGTCAAGGGCAGTGCGCGGATGGCCGGGGCGATGCGTCTCGGCCAGCACACGCACGAACTGGAAACCCAGATCGAGAACATGGTCCATGCCGGCACCACGGCAGCGGCAGCGTTCGACGAACTGCTGGCCAGTTACGACCAGGCGCTGTTGTTGTTCGAGCAGTTGCAGCAACCTGTCGGCAGCACGCCGGCAGAGGCGGAAAATGCCGCGCAGGCGGATGTGCCGGTCAGCCTTGCCGCCGCGATCGACGACGGCGTTGCGCCTGCCGCGCGCACGGCGCTGGTGCGCGTGCGTGCCGACATTCTCGACCGTCTGGTCAACCAGGCCGGTGAAGTGTCGATCACGCGCTCGAAACTGGAAAACCAGGTCAGCGGTCTGAAATCGTCCTTGGGCGACTTCGCCGAAAATCTGGCTCGCCTGCGCCGTCAACTGCGCGAAGTGGAAATTCAGGCGGAGACGCAGATGGCGTCGCGCATGTCGATTGCCGGCGAGCGCGAATTCGATCCGCTCGAATTCGACCGTTTTACGCGCCTGCAGGAATTGACGCGCATGATGGCCGAAAGCGTCAACGACGTCGCTTCCTTCCACGATACGCTGGCCCGCAGTGTCGACAGCGCGACCGAAGATCTGGCCGCGCAGTCACGGCTCACGCGCGATTTGCAGCGCGACCTGATGCGCGTGCGGATGGTGCCGTTTGCCAGTTTGTCCGAGCGCCTGTTCCGGGTCGCGCGCCAGACGGCAAAGGAAATCGACAAGCGCGTCAACCTCGATATTCGCGGTGGCAGCGTGGAAATCGACCGCAGCGTGCTGGAACAAATGGCTGCACCGTTCGAACATTTGCTGCGCAACGCCATCGTGCACGGCGTCGAATCGCGGGTCAATCGCGGCATGTCGGGCAAATCCGAAACCGGCGAACTGCTGGTGCAGGTAAGCCAGCAGGGTAATGAAGTGGTCATCGAGTTTTCCGACGATGGCGCCGGCCTCGATCTGGCCCGCATCCGCGCCAAGGCGCGCGATAAAGGATTG
The DNA here is from genome assembly GCA_030853745.1 of Pseudomonadota bacterium. GTDB lineage: Bacteria > Pseudomonadota > Gammaproteobacteria > Burkholderiales > Burkholderiaceae_D > JALYUM01. The sequence continues at coordinate 35,367 of JALYUM010000110.1, forward strand.
ATTCCGCCGGATCTCGAACTGGGCGACGCAGAAGCTGCCGACCTGATTTTCACGCCGGGCTTTTCCACCGCCGATGCGCTCACCGAACTGGCTGGACGCGGCGTGGGCATGGACGTGGTACGCACGCAGGCCCAGTCGCTGGGCGGGCGCGTGGCAATCGCCACCGAAGCCGGCAAGGGTGCGCGCTTCACCATTCACTTGCCGCTGACGCTGGCCGTCACGCAGGTCGTGCTGGTCAGCAGTGGCGGTAAAACGTGGGCACTGCCATCGATCCTGGTCGAGCAGGTGCTGCAACTGAAAGAGTCGGCGCTGCAGCAGGCGCAGGCGGCCGGCATGTTGACGGTTCAGGGTGAATCGGTAGCGCTGCAGTACCTGTCGACGTTGCTGGGTGATGGTGCCACGCCGATGGCGCAGCGTTCGTCGCCGGTACTGATCCTGAAAAGCGGCAATGACCGCGTCGCCGTGCATGTCGATGAAGTGCAGGGCAACCGCGAGGTCGTCATCAAGAACATCGGTCCGCAACTGGCGCGCATGGTCGGCATTTCCGGCGCCACGGTGCTCGGTAACGGTGCGATTGTCCTGATCCTGAACCCGATCGCCCTGGCGCATCAGGGCACGCACAGCGATGCGGTGCGGATGCGCGATGCGGCGGTGCCGGAAGCGCCAGTCAGGAATGCTGTCGTGATGGTTGTCGACGATTCCCTGACGGTGCGCCGCGTGACGCAGCGTTTGCTCGAGCGCGAAGGCTACCAGGTGCTGCTGGCCAAGGATGGTGTCGACGCGCTCGAACAACTGCAGCAGGCGACGCCCGACCTGATGCTGGTCGATATCGAGATGCCGCGGATGGATGGCTTCGATCTGACGCGCAATGTGCGCGGCAGCGAGAAGACAGCGGCAATCCCGATCATCATGATCACCTCGCGTACCGCCGACAAACACCGCAACTACGCGCTCGACCTGGGTGTGAATGCGTACTTTGGCAAACCGTTCCAGGAGCCGGTGCTGCTGGCAGCAATTGCCGGTTTGCTGGGCCGCGAGATGCCGGCAACGCAGTCGTAACTCGCTAACTTATATACCGTCATCCCCGCGCAGGCGGGGACCCATGCCATCTTTGCTAAGTGTTATCACTGATCGCAAGTGGTATAGGTACCGGCCTTCGCCGGTATGACGGTTTTTAATTTAGTGATTCAATCCAGCGCCACTGCTGCCTTCACCACCGCAAACCGCTCTAGCGTCTTCTGCCGCGCCTTGTCATGTTCGACCAGTCGCTGCGGATAATTGTCCCCCAGCCGGACCCCTTTCTTCGACAGCACCTCCGCCGGCACCAGCCACGGCGCGTGGATCTCCTTGCGATCCAGCTGCGCCAGCTGCGGCAGATACTGCTTGATGAACTCCCCCTGCGCGTCGAACTTTTCCGACTGCGTCACCGGGTTGAAAATGCGGAACCACGGCTGCGCATCGCAGCCGGTCGACGCCGCCCACTGCCAGCCGCCGTTGTTCGACGCCAGTTCGTAATCGTTCAGGTGCACGGCAAAATACTGTTCGCCCCAACGCCAGTCGATCCCCAGGTCCTTGACTAAAAAGCTGGCCACCACCATGCGCAGGCGGTTGTGCATGAAGCCGGTCTGGTTGATCTGCGCCATCGCCGCATCGACCAGCGGATAGCCGGTGCGGCCCTCGCACCACGCCGCGAACAGTACATCGGCTTCCGGCCCCTGTTCCCATTGCACGGCTTCAAAGACCGGCTTGAATGGCGCCCCCACCACGTGCGGATGCACATACAAAATCATCTGGTAAAACTCGCGCCAGATCAGTTCTGCCAACCACACCGGCGCCCCGACGCCACCGGCGCCATTGGCCGCCAATTGCTGCACCGTGCGCACCAGGTGGCGGACGGACACCGTCCCGAAGCGCAAATGCATCGACAGGCGCGACGTCGAATTGAGCGCAGGGAAATTACGGTCCGTGTCGTAGCCCGGCATGCGTGGAATGAATGCCTCGAACAGCGCGGACGCACCATCCATGCCGAACGGCTGCGTCGGTACATCAGGCTCGTCGAAGCCAAGTGTCTGCAACGAGGGCAGGGCGGATGGACCTGCCACAAAGTGCTTTGCATGCGCATCGACCGCATACGCCACCGTGCAATCCGGGTGCGCCGCCATCCGTTTCAGCCACGCGTTTTTATAGGGTGTGAAGACGGAAAACGGCTTCGCATTCAGCGTCAGCACTTCGTCTTTTTCAAAAATTACCTGGTCCTTGAAACTGTGCAGCACGCGGCCGGTCGTCTCAAGGCGCTCCGCCACGAGGGCATCGCGCCGGATCGCCGCCGGGTCGTAATCCCGGTTGGTATAGACCGCATCGACCTGCAATTCATCGGCCAGCTTGACCACTTCTTCAGCGCCATCGCCGATCCGCACCAGCAAATGCCCGCCCATGCTGTGCAGATCCGCGTCCAGTTGCGCCAGGCTGGCGTGGATGAACTGCACCCTGCGGTCGTTGCGCGGCAGCGGGTCGAGGATGCCGGTGTCGTAGACGAATACGCAATGCACCTGGGTGCCGGCGGTCAGGGCGTGGTACAGGGCAGCGTGGTCGTAAGCACGCAGGTCACGGCGGAACCAGACTAAAATCTTGCTATGTGTCATTGTTGATGTGCATGGTCAAGGCGGCGCCCATTTTACTGCCTACCATCAACTGGCCCGGACTCCGACGCGCGCTTGCGTGGTGCGAGCCCAAATCAGTGTAAACTAGCGAAAGTTCCCACCGCTGCAGTTTGCATGCCAGAGGTTAATCCAGCGAGCCAAAAAGAGAGTGCGGAGAGTACGCGTATGAAGAAAAGCAAAATTGGCCAGCCTCTTCCCATGCTTGGCCTGCCCCAGGAAGCCGGTGAACACATGGGCCACGCCGGCCCGGCCGCGTCCGGCCTTAACCTGGCCAATCACTTTTTGATCGCCATGCCGGCCATGGACGATCCAGTGTTTGGCGGCAGCGTGGTCTACGTCTGCGAGCACAACGATAAAGGCGTGCTGGGCGTGATTGTCAACAAGCCCACCGACATGACGATGGAAACCCTGTTCGAGCGCATCGACCTCACGCTGGCCGACAATATCGACGCGTCGGTTGTCAACGAAGCCATCATGTTCGGCGGCCCGGTGCAGGACGACCGCGGCTTCGTGCTGCACACGCCGGGCGAGCGTTATTCGTCGTCGCTGACGGTCACGCCCGAAGTCGCGTTCACCACGTCGATCGACGTGCTGGAAGCGGTGGCGAATGGCGACGGCCCGGCGCGCATGCTGGTGTCCATCGGGTATGCCGGCTGGAGCCCGGGCCAGCTGGAAGACGAGCTGGCGCGCAATGGCTGGCTCACTGTCGGCGCCGACGCGCACGTGCTGTTCGACCTGCCGGTCGAGGAGCGCTACACCGCCGCCATCAAGCTGCTCGGCATCGACCCGCTCATGCTGGCTTCCGAGGCCGGCCACGCTTGATGATCGAGATCGTTTTCGGCTTTGACTTCGGCATCAAGCGTATTGGCATCGCAATGGGAAATACCCTGACTTCCCAGGCCCAGCCGCTGGCGGTGGTCAAGGCCATCGACAACGCTACCCGTTTCACCCAGATCGGCGCCCTGATCGACCAGTGGACACCGACCCGTCTGGTGGTCGGCGAGCCGCGCCACCCCGACGGCGCCGAACACGAGATGACGCTGCGCTGCCAGCGTTTCGCCAACCAGCTGCACGGCCGCTTCAATCTGCCTGTCACGCTGGTGGATGAGCGCTACTCTTCCGCAGTGATATCCGCCAAGCGCGGCGAGGTCATCGACGACCGCGCCGCCGCCATCATTTTGCAACAATACTTTGACGACCATGCCCATCAATAACATGCAGTTTGACGCCGAGGCGCTGTACCGCACCCTGCTCGAGCAGGTCCGTGCCGGACTCGCCGGTGTACCGGATGCCGCCATCGTCGGCATCCATTCGGGCGGCGCCTGGCTGGCCCAGCGCCTCGCCGCCGACCTCGCTCTCACCGGCCGCTCTGGCTCGATCGACGTTTCCTTCTACCGCGACGACTACGCTAAAAAAGGCCTGCATCCCGACGTGAAGCCGACGCACATCGGTTTCAACGTCGACGGTGCGCATATCCTGCTGGTCGACGATGTGCTGCACACCGGGCGCACCACGCGCGCGGCGATCAATGTGCTGTTCGACTACGGCCGTCCTGCGCGCATCATGCTGGCGGCGCTGGCCGACCGAGGCGGGCGCGAACTGCCGGTGGCGGCCGATTTTGTCGGCGTGCATGCCGATGTGACCGACGGCCAGTCGCTTTCCTTGCAGCGCGCTGAAGATGGCACGCTTTCCCTGACGATTGAGGACGAGAATGCTGAATCCGCAACTGAATAAAAACGGCGAACTGCAGCACCTGCTGTCGATTGAAGGGCTGCCGAAATCGATCGTCAACCACATCCTCGACACGGCTTCCAGCTTCGTCAGCATCTCCGACCGCGAAGTCAAAAAGGTCCCGCTGATGCGCGGTAAAAGCGTGTTCAACCTGTTCTTCGAAAATTCGACGCGCACCCGCACCACCTTCGAGATCGCCTCCAAGCGCCTGTCGGCCGACGTCATCAACCTGAACATCCAGGCATCGTCGGCCAGCAAGGGCGAGTCGCTGCTGGACACCATCGACAACCTGTCGGCCATGCACGCCGATATGTTCGTCGTGCGCCACGCGCAGTCGGGCGCGCCGTACCTGATCGCCAAGCACCTGATCGACACGAAGCAGTCGCATGTCCACGTGGTCAACGCCGGCGACGGCCGCCACGCGCATCCCACCCAGGGCTTGCTCGACATGTACACGATCCGCCATTACAAAAAGGATTTCACGAATCTGACGGTGGCATCGTCGGCGACATCCTGCACAGCCGCGTGGCGCGCTCCGATATCCATGCGCTCACCACGCTGGGCGTGCCGGAAGTACGGGCGATTGCGCCGCACACGCTGCTGCCGGGCGCGCTCGAGCAGATGGGCGTGCGCGTCTTCACGAACATGGACGAAGGCCTGAAGGGCGTCGACGTGATTATCATGCTGCGCCTGCAAAGCGAGCGGATGTCGGGCGCACTGCTGCCATCGGCGCAAGAGTATTTCAAAAGCTACGGCCTGACGCCGGAGCGCCTGGCGCTGGCAAAACCCGATGCCATCGTCATGCACCCGGGCCCGATGAACCGCGGCGTGGAAATCGATTCGGCCGTGGCCGACGGTCCGCAAGCCGTGATTTTGCCGCAGGTGACCTTCGGCATCGCAGTCCGCATGGCGGTAATGAGCATCCTGGCCGGTGGTCATTCTTAATGAGACAAGCATGAAAAAAATACATATTCAAAACGGCCGCCTGATCGATCCGGCCAACGGCATCGACGCCATGCGCGACCTGTTCATCGATAACGGCGTCGTTGTCGCAGTCGGCACCGCGCCAGCCGGCTTTGTAGCCGAGCGCACCATCGACGCCACCGGCCTGGTGGTCGCGCCCGGCCTGGTCGACCTGTCGGCGCGCCTGCGCGAGCCGGGCTATGAATTCAAGGCCACGCTCGAATCGGAAATGCTGGCGGCAATGCAGGGCGGCGTGACGTCGCTGGTCTGCCCACCCGACACCGACCCGGTGCTCGACGAGCCTGGCCTGGTCGAAATGCTCAAGCACCGCGCGCGCAACCTGCACCAGGCGCACGTGCATCCGCTGGGCGCATTGACAGTCGGTTTGAAAGGAAAAGCACTGACCGAGATGGCCGAACTGACGGAAGCCGGCTGCGTCGGCTTTTCGCAGGCCGAGGTGCCCATCGAAGACACCACGGTGCTGCTGCGCGCGCTGCAATACGCGAACACATTCGGCTTTACCGTGTGGCTGCGCCCGCAGGATGCGCACATCGGCGCCGGCGGCATTGCGCACGCGGGCCCGCTGGCGTCGCGCCTCGGTTTGTCCGGCGTGCCGGTGATGGCCGAGACCATCGCCCTGCACACGATTTTTGAATTGGTGCGCGCCACCGGCGCGCGCGTCCACCTGTGCCGCATGTCGTCGGCAGCGGGCCTTGAACTGGTGCGCGCGGCCAAAAAAGAAGGGTTGCCAATCACGTGCGACGTCGGCGTCCACCACGTGCACATGACCGATGCCGACATCGGCTTCTTCGATTCGAATGCGCGTCTGACGCCGCCGCTGCGCAGCCAGCGCGACCGCGACGCCATCCGCGCCGGTCTGCTCGATGGCACCATCGACGCGGTCTGCTCCGACCATACGCCGGTCGACGACGACGAAAAGCTGCTGCCGTTCGGCGAGGCTTCTCCTGGCGCCACCGGACTTGAACTGCTGCTGGCGCTGATGCTGAAGTGGGTCGATGAACAGCACGGGGCGTACGAAAAAGCGGCAGCGCTGAGCCGCGCGCTGGCCAAGGTTGGCATCGACGCCGCGCGCGTGGCCGGCCTGCCGGCGGGCGATCTGGCAGTGGGCAAGGCAGCGGACGTGGTGGTGTTCGACCCGGCCGCGCGCTGGCTGGTGAATGGTGCGGCGCTGGCCAGCCAGGGCAAGCACACGCCTTTTCTTGGTTATGAACTGGCCGGACAGGTACGCACCACTATCGTGGCTGGCCGCATCGCGTTCGAGCGATAGCGTCGTTGAAGTTCACGTTTGGATTGCGCCTGGCGCGCATCGCCGTTCACCTGACCCTCGGGCTGGCCATTTGCGCCACCGTGTTCCCATGGGCCGGCGCGGCGCTGCGGACGCGTATCGTCCGGCGCTGGTCGGGCGCACTGCTGCGCATTTGTCGGGTGCAGCTCGAGCCCATGGCCGGCGTGGCGGCGCTCGGTCACGCGCTGGTCGTCGCCAATCATGTGTCGTGGCTGGATATCTTTGTCATCAATGCGTGCCAGCCGTGCCGCTTTGTCGCCAAGGCGGAAATCCGCGCGTGGCCGGTGTTCGGCTGGCTGGCGGCAAAGGCGCGCACCGTGTTCATCGCGCGCGGCAGCCGGCGCGAACTTCGGCATATTTTCAAGGGCATCGTCGACGCGCTGCATGAAGGCGAGCGGGTGGCATTTTTCCCGGAAGGGACCACCGCGCGCCAGGGGCACCTGTTGCCGTTCCACGCTAATTTATTTGAAGCGGCCATCGATGCCCACGTGGCGCTGCAACCGTATGCGCTGGCGTACGTCGACGCTGCCGGCCAGCCGCACGCGTCGATCGACTACGAGGGCGACATCACGTTCGGGCAGAGTATCAAGATGATTCTCTCCGGGCCGCCAGTGCGGGCGCGGTTGACGTGCCTGGCGCCGATCGACACGGCCGGTGCGCATCGGCGCGACCTGGCCAGGGCCGCGCAGGATGCGGTAGAGGAAGCGCTCGCCAAGCACCGTCCTTCCCACGCAGGCGGGAATCCATAACACGCATCCGAAGTCGCTCAGTATGCGTAGCGGCGTACGCCGGTATGACGGTGTTTGGTGCAGTCGCTAATTTTTCCCACCCGGTCGCAAATATTCCGGGCAATCGACTTGCAGCAGTGTCCGGTCATCCAGGCACACGGCGCTGAGCTTCCCGCCCCACACGCACCCGCTGTCCACCCCCAGTAAATTCGGCCGCATCATCAGCCCCAGCGCCGACCAGTGGCCAAACGCCACGGTGATGTCCGCAGTTTTCCTGCCAGGTAAGTCGAACCACGGCACCAGTCCCGAGCCCGGCGGCCCGCTGTCGCTTTCCTTGTGCGCGAAATCCATCGTCCCGTCCGGCGCGCACAGGCGCATGCGCGTGAGGGCGTTGACGATGCAGCGGATACGCTCCATGCCGGTCAGGCTGTCGCTCCAGCGCGCCGGCAGATTGCCATACATCTGGCGCAAAAAATCGATCCATTGCGGTCCGCGCAGCACCGCCTGCACTTCGCCGGCCAGCTGCATGGTGTGCATCGGCGTCCATTGCGGCGCCACGCCGGCGTGGACCAGCAGGCAGCCGGCCGCCATGAGCGCCATCGGTCGTACGCGCAGCCATGCCACCAGTTCGTCACGGTCGGGGGCGGCAAGAATTTCGTCGAATGTATCGTTGCGACCGGGAGACTGGGCCCCGCTGGCCACTGCCAGCAGGTGCAGGTCGTGATTGCCCAGCAGCGCGTCGACGCGCCCGCCGCTGTTTTGCTGCAGCCGCTTCAGGTCGCGCAACGCCTGCAGCGATGCCGGGCCGCGGTTGATCAGGTCGCCGACAAACAATATGGTGGCGCTGGCGTCGGTGCGCGCAATCTGGTCCACCAGCAAGCGCGCTTCATGGGCGCAGCCCTGGAGGTCGCCAATTACCCAGGTTTTTATCGCAGCCGTCATATTCCACCTTTATCGGATAACGGCTGAGCCGTAACCGTCTATTTTAAGCGCGATCCGGTGATTGCCGTGGCAGCTTGCAGTGCGCAGTGGAACCACCCCGGTTCTCCGGTACAATTCAAGCGAAAATACGCCAGGCAGGCACGGCGCAATCGAGAAGTGAGGCGATTGTGTGACGCGCTGTGCAACTGAACAATAAAGAATAATAATGTTTTCATTTCTGGTCAGTTTCATTTCCTCTGCGCTGCTGACATTACTCGTCATTAAGCAAGTCAGGCTGCACCGGCGCGCGCTCGATGCCGATTTTCTCTCCGTACAAAAAGTCCATGCCAATCCGGTGGCACGGATCGGTGGCTTGCCCATTTTCCTCGCAGTGGGTATTTCTACTGCCATTTCCATCTGGCGCGTCCCGGCGCTCGGTCACTGGGCATTTTCGTTGCTGGTATGTTCATCGATCGCTTTTATTGGCGGCATCGTCGAGGATTACACGGGAACAGTGCGTGCATCGCGCCGCCTGGTATTGACGATGATTGCCGCCTGGCTCGGCTATATCTTGCTGGATGCAAAACTCGGACGCATCGACTTGCCATTCGGCTCGATTCCACTCACGGCTGTCTGGCTGGTTTTGCCGATGACGATACTGGCCGTATCCGGCATTGCCAATGCGATCAACATTATCGACGGTTTCAATGGACTGGCCAGTGTGGTAACCATTTGCATGCTGATATCGCTGGCCTTTGTTGCATGGCAGGTGGGCGATGTATTCGTGCTCGTGACAGCCCTGATGGTGGCAGGCGCCACCGCCGGTTTTTTAATCTGGAATTACCCGGTGGGCCTGATTTTTCTCGGTGACGGTGGTGCCTACTTTATCGGATTCATGCTGGGCGAACTGGCCTTGCTGCTGGTAATGCGCAATCCGCAGGTATCGACCTGGTATGCGGCGCTATTACTGATTTACCCGACGTTTGAAACCCTGTTTTCTGCATGGCGCCGCATGTTTGTACGAGGTAAATCGCCGGCAATGCCAGATGGTATTCACTTGCATAGTTTAATCTTTAGGCGCATTGTTCAATGGACGGTAGGTCGAAAGGAAGCTCGGGCACTGATGCGCCGCAATTCGATGACATCGCCTTACCTGTGGCTGTTTTCCCTGATGGCGGTTATCCCGGCGACGATGTTTTGGCGCGACACCGGAATCCTGATGTTTTGTTGTTTGTTGTTTGTTATCAGCTACATCTGGCTGTACGTCCGTATCGTCCGATTCAAGTCTCCACGCTGGCTTATTCTCGGCAAAAAGAAGTGATAAAAGCATCGTGTGCATGTTTTGTAGTATATTGCGACAATTCGTGAAATCTCACTTAAACTGTTTCAACCACTACCCCTGAAGGAATCATGATGGATCTGTCGAATATGTCCCTGGGCGACCTGCGTAACTTGCAGGATCAAATCAAGCAAGAAATGAAACAACGCGAGCATCAGGAAGTATCCAAAGCCCGCGAACAGATTCTGGCAATCGCCCAAAGCGTCGGCGTGCCTTTGAAAGACCTGATGGCATCGGCCAAGGTATCGAAGCAAGGTACCGTTGCAGTACGTTTCCGTCATCCAGATAATGCGGCCCAACAATGGACCGGCCGTGGCCGTCAGCCTAAATGGGTCAAGGAATGGGTTGAAGGCGGTAAATCGATCGACAAACTGCGGGTGTAAGAAACTCGCGGGTTTTATTGCTAGTCAGTTATCGGTGCGCCGCTGTTTTTTATAGCGGGCGCTGATAAAACCAGCGGCAAGCACGCGGGTCCGCATTCACATGGGCCCCGCTTGCCGTTACAATACGTTCCTCATTCTCATTCTGGCGTCTACCTCGTTGTCTCCCTTTGCCGGTGCCAGTACTGCTGGCCGGGACATCGTTGCACGCCGCTACTCCAAGGTTAATCACACTATGGTTGCGCTCTCCCGGACGATCTTCAAAGCCTATGATATTCGCGGCATCATCGACAAAACGCTCGATGACGGCATCGCCCATGCCATCGGCCAGGCCTTTGGCCGCGCTGCGCTGGCAAAAGGCGAAAAAACAGTGGTAGTTGGCCGTGACGGACGCCTGTCCGGCCCATCGCTGACCGCAGCGCTGGCCGCCGGCCTGCAGTCGGCCGGCGTCGATGTGATCGACCTCGGCATGGTGGCCACGCCGATGCTGTATTACGCGACCAATGTCCTGAACGCGCGCTCCGGCATCATGGTCACCGGCAGCCATAATCCGCCGGATTACAACGGCTTCAAAATGGTGCTCGCCAGCGAAGCGATTCACGGCACCACCATCACCGCGCTGCACGACGATATCGCCGCCAATGATGGTGCTGTCGCCGCTGCCGCCGGTACCTACAGCACGCACGACATCCGCGCCGCTTACCTGAAGCGCATCATCGACGACGTCAAAATCGCGCGCCCGATGAAAATCGCGGTCGACTGCGGCAATGGTGTGGCCGGTGCTTTCGCCGGCGATCTGTTCCGCGGCATGGGCCTCGACGTCATCGAACTGTTCTGCGATGTCGATGGCACCTTCCCGAACCACCACCCGGACCCGGCGCACCCGGAAAACCTGCAGGACCTGATCAAATGCCTGCAGGAGACCGACGCTGAAATCGGCATCGCCTTCGACGGCGACGGCGACCGTCTCGGCGTCGTCAACAAAGATGGCCAGATCATTTATCCGGACCGCCAGATGATGCTGTTCGCAGCCGACGTTTTGTCGCGCAACGCTGGGGCCCAGATCCTGTTCGACGTCAAATGCACGCGCCACCTGGCGCCGTGGATCAAACAGCACGGCGGCGAGCCGCTGATGTGGAAAACCGGCCACTCGCTGGTGAAAGCCAAGCTGCGCGAAACCGGCTCCCCGCTGGGCGGCGAAATGAGCGGCCATATCTTCTTCAAGGACCGCTGGTACGGTTTTGACGATGGCCTGTATTCGGGCGCGCGCCTGCTCGAACTACTCACGCGCGAAGCCGATCCGTCCGCGCTGCTCAATTCCCTGCCGATGTCGGACAGCACCCCGGAACTGCACCTGCACCTGAATGAAGGCGAAAACGTCGCCATCATCGAGCACCTGCGTGCACATGCCACCTTTCCGGGTTCGGACAGCGTCAACGACATCGACGGCCTGCGCGTCGAGTACCCGGACGGCTTCGGCCTGGCCCGCTCGTCAAACACCACACCGGTTGTCGTGATGCGGTTTGAAGCCGAAACACCGGCAGCGCTGGCACGCATCCAGGGCGATTTCCGCCGCGTGATCCTCGCCGCCAAGCCCGACGCCGTGCTGCCGTTTTAAGCGGAGCTGCGTGAAAATCCTGCTGGTGCGGGTGTCGTCACTCGGGGATGTGTTGCACAACCTGCCGATGGTGGCCGACATCCTGGCCCACCATCCCGGCGCGCAGATCGACTGGGTGGTGGAAGAGGGCTACGTCAGCCTGGTGCGCCTGAACCCGAACGTCCACCGCATCATCCCGTTTGCACTGCGGCGGTGGAGGAAAAGCTTCAGCGACAGCGCCACGCGCCAGGAACTCAAACAGTTCTGGCGCAGCCTGCGCCAGGAACGCTACGACGTCGTCATCGACACCCAGGGTTTGATCAAGACCGGCATCATCATGGCATGCGCACGTCTGGCACCGGGCGGCCAAAAAATCGGCATGGCAAATGGTGGCGAAGACTCCGGCTATGAAGGTTTGTCGCGCCTGTTCCATACCAGGAGCGTGTACCTCGCGCCGCGCACGCACGCAGTCGCGCGTGGGCGCCTGGTGGCTGCCGAAGCACTCGGCTACCAGGTCGATACAGGACCGGATTTTGGCTTGCCGGTACCGGATGCAGTGACGCGTCCCGGCTGGATGCCGGCCGAACCGTATGCCGTCTTCTTTCACGGCACTGCGCGGGACGCTAAAAAATGGGCGCCCGCCAACTGGATTGCCATCGGCAAGACGCTGGCACCAATGCCGGTGTTGCTGCCATGGGGTTCGGCGGCGGAAAAGCTGGAGGCCGAAGCATTGGCCGCCGCACTGCCGAACGCCCGCGTGCTGCCCAAATTATCGATGGAGGATGCCACCACGCTGGCCCGTTGCGCCGGCCTGGTGATCGGTGTCGATACCGGCCTGACCCATATCGCCGCGGCGTTCCTGCGCCCGACCGTGGAACTGTATTGCGACTCGGCGCGCTGGAAAACCGAAGGCAACTGGTCTGCCAATATCGTCAACCTCGGCGACGCCGGCGCACCACCCCCGGTAGCCGATGTCGCCGCCGCCATCGCGCAACTCCGCTGATGCGCCGCTTTTATTCCGCGATGTGGTGCCTGGCGTTGCCGCTGGTGCTGGCGCGCCTGTGGTGGCGCGGCCGCAAGGAGCCCGGCTATCGTGGCCACTGGCGCGAGCGCCTCGGCTTTTATGGCGCGCGCACGGCCAGCATGCCGACCATCTGGCTGCACGCCGTATCGGTGGGCGAAACGCGTGCCACCGAACCGCTGGTCGATGCGCTGCTGGCGGCGTACCCCGGCAGCCGCATCCTGATGACGCATATGACGCCGACCGGGCGCGCCACCGGCCAGCAGCTGTTCGCCAGACACGGCGAGCGCTTCATGCAAGCCTATCTGCCGTATGACACCGGCTTCATGGTGCGCCGTTTCCTGCGTCACTTCGCGCCGCGCATCTGCATCCTGATGGAGACCGAAGTGTGGCCGAACCTGATTGCGGCTTGCGCTGCCGAACGCGTGCCGGTCGCGCTGGTCAACGCGCGCCTGTCGGAACGCTCGCTGCGGCGCGGCCAGCGTTTCGGCAAGCTGATGACGGATGCCGCGCGCGGCCTCACGCTGGTGGCTGCGCAAACCGCGGCGGACGCTGCGCGCATCGCATCGCTGGGCGCGGCCCACGTCGCCATCACCGGCAGCATCAAGTTCGACGTGGTGCCGCCGGCGGCTGCGCTGACGCTGGGCGCCTGGCTGCGCACGTGTTGCGGTACGCGGCCCGTGCTGCTGTGCGCCAGCACGCGCGAGGGCGAAGAAGCGTTGATTCTCGACGCGTGGCGGCCGCAGGATAATGCCTTGCTGGTGATCGTGCCGCGCCATCCGCAGCGTTTCGACGAGGTGGCCGCGCTGGTGGCCACGCGTGGGCTGTCCGTGATGCGCCGCTCGCAGTTGGAGGAGAACAGCGTGGTCGACGCCGATGTCCTGATTGGCGACTCGATGGGCGAAATGTTTGCATATTTTGCCGCCTGCGACTGCACATATATCGGCGGCAGCTTGCTGCCCCTCGGCGGACAAAACCTGATCGAAGCCTGCGCGCTTGGCAAACCGGTGCTGGTGGGACCGCATACCTTCAATTTTGCGCAGGCCACCGAGCAGGCGGTCGACGCCGGGGCAGCACTGCGCTGCGCCGATGCGACTGCGATGGTCGCCGCAGCAACCGGCTTGCTGCAAGACGGCATCGTGCGCGCGCGCATGGGCGAGGCCGCGCTGGATTTCGCTGGCCAGCACCGTGGCGCCACCGCGCGCACTGTTGAATTACTACGACAACTGATTCCTCAAGATTTGATACCATTCCCTCTTTCTGCCAGCTAAAGGGGGCTGCATGTTCTCGTTCAAGCAGCCCAAACCGGTGCACAGCCGCTTGCCGGTTGCCACGCTGGTGCAGCAATATGAACCGGCCAGCCTCACCCTGCCCATCGACGCCGCACCGGAAATCGGCACACCGCTGGCGGCATTGTCGAAGCGCGACGCGCTGCCATTCTCGCTGCATTTCCTGGTGCGCTATACCCTCGGCGAATACATCGCGTTCATGTGGCAGCACGCCGGCTACCTGGTGCGCCGGCGCCGCGTCGGCGGCATCAATGGCGGCTGGCTGCGCTGTAAAAGCACCCTGACGGCAGCCCTGCACTTCATCCTGCTGCGGCGCGGCAGCCGCACCTACGAAATGACCATCGACGCGCATGGCATTGTGCGCGTCAGCGACAGTGGCGTAACGCTGATCGGCTGGGACGATGTGCGCCTGATCCGGCGTTACCGCAACGGTTTCCTGATGATCCTCAAGCGCGGCACGCTGCCGATTCCGTACCGCTGTTTAAGCGAAGGCGAGATCGCTGAATTGCGCATGTTTGCCACGAGTCTGCACAGCGCCTAGTCGCTGAACACCACCGGCATTTCCTGCGAGCGGCGCCGCAAGGCGGCTTTGGCCCCGTCGTAATCGGGATACACCGATGCCACCACGGCCCAGAAACGCGGGCTGTGGTTCATCTCGCGGATGTGCGCCAGCTCATGCGCCACGACGTAATCGATCAGCGCCAGCGGATAGTGAATCAGGCGCCAGTTCAGGCGAATATTGCCCTGCACCGTGCACGAACCCCAGCGCGAACCGGCCGCGGACAATGCGCACGCCTGATAGCTGACGCCGAGCTTTTCTGCATACACGTCGAGCCGTTCCACGAAGATGCGTTTGGCCTCGGACTGCAGCCACAGTTTGACGCGCTCCTTCAGCTGCCACTCCACCAGCCCGGCCACCACGCCCACGTCGAGCACGCGCGTGGCGTCGTCGAACACGCAGTGGCTGCGCGGAGCCGGTGTCAGGCGCAATGTGATGTCGCCGCCCAGGTACGGCAGCTGTGTGCCATCGACCCAGTCGACCGGCGGCTTGACTTCGCGTTGCGCGCGCCGTTCGCCGCGTTCCTGCAGCTTGGTGAGAATCCAGCGCTGCTTGGCGCGGATGGCGTTGTCGATGTCCTGCAACGTGACGCGGCGCGGCGCCGTCACGCGCAAGCCATCGTCGTCGATCATGAAGCCGATCGAGCGGCGCGTGGAACGGCGCAGTGCGTAATCGAGGGTGTGGATGCCGAGCTGAATGCGGCGCAGTGGCGCCTCGGGCGACTGCGGCGGGATGGGCAGCACAAAACGCGGCATGGCCGGCGGCGCCTTGAACAAGGGTTGCGGCGCAGCGGACGGCCGGTTCGATGGTTCCAGCGCAGCGAAAAAATCCTGCGCAAACAGTTCGAGCTGGGGACCGCTCAGCTTGGTCGCGGCAGGCTTGCTGTCACCAGCTGGTACGCCAGACGGCAGCAGCGCTTCACCGGCTTCGCTCAACCACCTTTGTAGGCGTGGGGCGAAATGACGCGCATTTCTGATTCGATCCAATTTTGCACCTCTTGCATCATGCTGTCGGGAGTATGGCCTTCCGGTGAAATCGGTTTGCCGATCGATACCGTTACCAGCCCCGGACGTTTGACGAACGCACCTTTGGGCCAGCATTCACCTGAATTATGCGCGATCGGCACCACCAATGCACCAGTTTCGATGGCGAGTCTTGTCCCGCCGCTTTTGTACTTGCCGACCTGTCCGACAGGGATGCGCGTCCCTTCCGGGAACATGATGATCCACTGGCCGTCGGCGAGACGTTTTTTGCCATGCGCAACGACGGATTTGAAGGCGTTCTTGCCCTTGCTGCGGTCGATCGGAATCATGCGCAGCAGGCCCATGGCCCAGCCGAAAAACGGGATGTAGAGGATCTCTTTTTTGAACACGTACACCAGCGGGCGCGGCATGTTCGGCAGCAGAAAAATGGTCTCCCACGCCGACTGGTGTTTCGACAGCAGTACTACCGGAGCATCCGGAAAATTTTCGTAACCCCTGAATTCGTAGCGAATGCCACACAAAACTTTGGCCAGCCAGATGATGAAAACATTCCAGCGCGACGTCACCCAGAAACGCTGGTTATAGGGCAGCGGGGCGGCCAGAAAACACACGCAGGCCCAGACCACGGTCGCGACGGTCATGATGATGGTAAACAGAAGGGAACGCACGAACATGAACAAGATAGAGCTCCGAATCAGGAGGGTAAAACAGCGGTATTGGTCGGTTTCCGTGGCTGGCGCGCCAGCAGCGCGTGCACCATTGCAGCCAGGTCGGGAAAGACCTGGGTACCGGGCGGCAGGCCGCCGGTTTCCGCGGTTTTTTCGCCCTTGCCGGTCAGGACCAGAAACGGCAGACAGCCGCTGATAAAGCCGGCCTGCAAATCGCGCAGCGAATCGCCGACCGTCGGTACGCCACGCAGACTGATTTTGAAGCGCTTCGAAATTTCTTCGAACATGCCGGCCTTCGGCTTGCGGCAATCACAATTGTCGATTGCCGCGTGCGGGCAAAAGAAGATGGCATCGATGTCGGCGCCCACCAGCTGGGCGCTGGTATGCAGTTTCTGGTGAATCGCATTCAGGGTGCTCATGTCGAACAGTTCGCGCGCAATGCCCGACTGGTTCGACGCGATCACGACGCGGTAGCCGGCCTGGTTCAGGCGCGCAATGGCTTCGAGCGAACCCGGAATCGGGATCCACTCGGCCGGCGACTTGATGAACGCGGCGGAGTCATGGTTGATGACGCCGTCGCGGTCCAGGATGATCAGCTTCATGCTGCCAGTTTAGAAATGTCGGCGACGCGGTTCAACATCCCGTGCAAGCTTGACAGCAGCGCCAGGCGGTTATTGCGCAGCGCCGGATCTTCGGCCATCACCATCACATCGGTGAAGAACGCATCGACTTCCACGCGCAGCTGCGCCAGCGTTTTCAGCGTGCCGGCAAAGTCGCCGGCGACAAACGCGGCGTCCACCTGCGGGCGCACGCGGCCGATTGCCGCGAACAGATTGCGCTCGGCGTCTTCCACCAGCAACGACTCAATCACATCACCCGGTGTGACCTCGGTCTTTTTCAGGATGTTGGTGATGCGCTTGTTGGCGGCGGCCAGCGATGCACTTTCCGGCAGCGCGGCAAATGCCTGCACGGCTTCCAGGCGCTGCACGATGTCGTCGAGGCGGTCCGGATTTTGCGCCAGAACTGCCTCTACCTCATTTGGCGAAAAACCGCGCTCGCGCAGCATGCCGCGCAGGCGGTCGAGCATGAAGGAAGCAACTTCAAGGGCGGGGCTGACGAAGCCGGGCTGGCCATCGAAGACGGCAGCGGCGTCGGCCAGCAGCGCGCTGATCGACAGCGGCAAGCGTTTTTCCAGCAGCATGCGCAGCACACCGAGGGCGTGGCGGCGCAGCGCGAACGGGTCTTTTTCGCCGGTAGGCTGCAGGCCGATCGACCAGATGCCCACCAGCGTTTCGAGCTTGTCTGCCAGCGCGACGGCAGTGCCGGTGTTGGTGGTCGGCAGGCTGTCACCGGCAAAGCGCGGCTGGTAATGCTCGGAAGCGGCCAAAGCCACTTCTTCCGGCTCGCCGTCATGGCGCGCGTAATACGTGCCCATGATGCCTTGCAGTTCAGGGAATTCGCCGACCATATCGGTCAGTAAATCGGCCTTGGCCAGTTCTGCGCCGCGTTCCGCCAGTGCCGCGTCGTAGCCCAGGTGGCGCGCAATCGCACCGGCCAGTTTCGTTACGCGCACCGTCCGAGCAGCCTGCGTGCCCAGCTTGTTGTGGTAGACGACATTCGCCAGCAGCGGCAGGCGCGACGCCAGGGTTTTCTTCTGATCCTGCTCGAAGAAGAACTTGGCGTCGGACAGGCGCGGGCGCACCACGCGCTCATTGCCGCCCACGATGTGCTGCGGGTCATCGGTGGCAATGTTCGAGACGATCAGAAAGCGCGAACGCAGCTTGCCATCGGCGTCCGTCAACGCGAAGTATTTTTGATTGGTCTGCATCGTCAGGATCAGGCATTCCTGCGGCACTGCCAAAAATTCGTCTTCGAATTTGCAGGCGTACACCACTGGCCATTCAACCAGCGCGGCCACTTCGTCGAGCAGAGCGTCCGGCATCAGCACGACATCAGGACCGGCGTGTTCCAGCAACTGCTCGCGGATGCTTTCGCGGCGCACCGCGGCGCTCGGGAGCACCTTGCCGGCGACTTCCAGGCGGGCGACGTAATCGTCAGCATTGTCGATGGAGATTGGTTCGCCGTTCGACAGGAAGCGGTGGCCTTGCGTGACGCGGCCGGCGGTGAGGCCGAACAGTGCCAGCGGCAGCACGTCGGCGCCATGCAGCGCAAGCAGGCTGCGCACCGGGCGCACGAACTGCACGGTGGCGCCGTCCGGACGCTGGTACGTCATCAGTTTCGGGATTGGCAGCTTGGCGACCGATTCCGCAACGACGTCTTGTAAGCTACTGGCCAACGCACTGCCGGCGGCCGTGTGGCTGTAAAAGAAGCTCTCGGCCTTGCCATCCTGCGCGCGTTCCAGGTCGGCGACGGTGACGTGGGGAAAACCCATCGCGGCCAGCTTTTTTTGCAAAGGTGCGCTGGCATTGCCTTCGGCGTCGAGCGCTACCGAGACAGGCAGAATCTTGTCGCGCAGTTGTTTGTCAGGCGACGTCGTGCGCACGTTGGTGATCGAGACGGCTAGGCGGCGCGGCGTGGCGTAGGGCGTGGCGACACTGTCGGCGTCCAGGAAACCGCGGGCGGTCAATCCGTTCACGACGCCGGCCGCAAAAGCAGCGCCCAGTTTGACCAGTGCTTTCGGTGGCAGCTCTTCGGTCTGCAGTTCGATGAGTAAGGTGTGATTCATTTATTGAGTTCCTGCAGCTGGCAGCATCGGGAAGCCGAGCTTTTCGCGCGATTCGTAATAAGCCTGCGCCACGAGGCGCGACAGCGTGCGCACACGGCCGATATAAGCGGCACGCTCGGTCACCGAGATGGCGCCGCGCGCGTCCAGCATATTGAAGCTGTGCGACGCCTTCATGATTTGCTCGTAAGCCGGCAAGGTCAGGGCCAGTTCGACCAGACGCTTCGCTTCCGATTCGTGGTTGGCAAACTGGGCAAACAGCAGTTCGGTGTTCGCGTGCTCGAAGTTGTAGGTCGACTGTTCAACCTCGTTCTGGTGGAACACGTCGCCGTAGGACAGCTTCTTCTTGATTCCATTTTCTTCCCACTCGGTCCACACCAGGTCGTACACGTTCTCGACGCCCTGCAAGTACATCGCCAGGCGCTCGATACCGTACGTGATCTCGCCCAGCACCGGCTTGCAATCGAGTCCGCCCACTTGCTGGAAGTAGGTGAACTGCGTCACTTCCATCCCGTTCAGCCAGACTTCCCAACCGAGGCCCCAGGCGCCCAGTGTCGGGCTTTCCCAGTCGTCTTCGACGAAGCGCACATCGTTCTGCTGCAGGTTCAGGCCCAGCGCTTCGAGCGAACCGAGATACAGTTCGAGGATGTTTTCCGGCGCCGGTTTCAGCACAACCTGGTACTGATAATAGTGCTGCAGGCGGTTCGGGTTTTCACCGTAGCGGCCATCCTTCGGACGGCGCGACGGCTGTACATAAGCGGCGCGCCACGGTTCCGGCCCGATCGCGCGCAGGAAAGTCCCGGTGTGGAACGTGCCGGCGCCAACCTCCATGTCGTACGGCTGGAGCAGGGCGCAGCCTTGCTTGTCCCAATAGGATTGCAAGGTCAGGATAATTTGTTGGAATGTGAGCATCGTGGAGCGCCGTCTGTTTGCAAAATGGCTAATTTTAGCGGTTTCCCCGCGCAGGCGGGGATCCATGGCACTTAAACTATGTCGAGGGAGATTTTTTAGCCCGTGCATACTGTCGGCCACTGAGCCACGCTGCAAATAGCGCCAGCGCGCCAAGGATCAAAAATCCGAACGATCCGACGCGGATGAACGGTGTCATCCCCGCCATGCCCTGCACGCGGGCAGACAGTACGCCCTGCCCGTAAAACGGCAACTGTTCGACGATCCGCCCTTTGCCATCGATGACGGCGGTCGCTCCGCTATTCGTCGCGCGCAGCATCGGCCGTCCGGTTTCGAGGGAGCGCATCTGCGAAATCTGCAAATGCTGGGGAATCGCCACCGACTCGCCAAACCAGGCCAAATTCGACACGTTCAGCAGCAGCGTGGCCGGACGATCGGTGCGCAGCTGCGCCGCGATCTCTTCGCCGAACACGTCTTCGTAGCAGATGTTCGGCAAGACCAGTTGATCCTTGACCGCAAACGGCGCCTGCACCGGCGCGCCGCGGCGGTTATCGCCGAGCGGGAGCCTGAAAATGTTGGTCACCCAGCGGAAACCCCACGGCACGAATTCGCCGAACGGCACCAGGTGGTGCTTGTCGTAGCTGTACGGTTGGCCAGACGGCGAGTAACCCATCACGCTGTTGGCGTAGTCGGTCTCGCTGTTGGCCAGCGGGATGCCCAGTATCAGCGCGCTGCCGGTTTTCACGGTGGCGTCGCGCAGGTTGTCGAGATAACCCGGCGGCAGCGACTGCGCCCAGATCGGAATCGCCGTTTCCGGCGTGGCGATCAGATCGGCTGGCGCCGCCGTGATCATGGTCTGATAGCGCGCCAGGATATTCAGTAGATGCTGGGTATCGAATTTTTCATCCTGGCGAATATCGCCCTGCAGCAGCCGCACCGAGATCGGCTGGCCGGAAGGCACGGTCCAGTCGATGGCGCGCAAGCCCCAGCCGGCGCCCATCACGACGATCAGCAGACCAATCGCCGGCAAACGGCGGCGCTGTGTCAGCAAGGTGAGGCAACCGGCGCAGACACCGACCAGGATGCCGATGCCGTACACGCCGATCAGCGGCGCGTAACCACCCAATGGCGCCGCATTGTGCGCGTAACCGGAAGATGCCCAGGGAAAGCCGGTAAAGACCCAGCCGCGCATCCATTCGGTGACGCCCCAGAGGACCGGCAGCACAAGGAGAAAGAACGCCGGAAGGGGAAGCGACCAACGTTTGCGCAGCCACGTGGCGGCGCTCGCGGCAAGCGCGCCAAACAGGCCCATATACAGGCCAAGCAGGCAAATGGCGATCGCGGCCAGCGGCGCCGGAACGCCGCCAAAGCGGTGAATGGATATATATAGCCAGTGCATGCCGGCCACGCACCAGCCGAAGCCGAAGGCCCAGCCAATCCAGGCCGCACGTGCCACCGAAGTACTGCGCCCGACCTGATAAAAGAAGTAGGCCAGCAGCAGGAATTGCAGCGGCCACCAGCCGAACGGCGCGAACGTGAAGAGGGAGGCGCCACCGGCCAGGGCAGCCAGCAGCAGGGCCGCTGCACCGGGACGGCGGTTCAGGACGCTTGGCGTGACGTCAGCTTGCGCGCGACGCAGCTTCAATCGTGTTCGTCCTCGGCCAGCGGCAGTTTTTCGACCAGCAGCACGTGGATCTGGCGCGCGTCGGCACGCAGCACTTCGAAGCGCAGATTGTCGATCGTGAACGACTCACCCTTGTGTGGCATGCGCCCCAGGTGGCTGGCAGCGAGGCCGCCGATGGTGTCGACATCGTCGTCCAGCAAGCTGGTGCCAACTTCGTCGTTGAACTGCGCAATTTCCGTCAGCGCTTTTACGCGCCAGCGTGGACCGAACTGGCCTTCCTTGATCGACAGGACGTTGTCTTCTTCTTCATCGAAATCGTATTCGTCTTCGATGTCGCCGACGATCTGCTCGAGCACATCTTCGATGGTGATCAGGCCGGCCACGCCGCTGTACTCGTCGACGACGATCGCCATGTGATTGTGGTTGGCGCGGAAGTCGCGCAGCAGCACATTCAGGCGCTTCGACTCGGGGATGAAAATGGCCGGGCGCAGCATGTCGCGCACGTCGAACGAATCTTCGGCGTAGTAGCGCAGCAGGTCTTTGGCGAGCAGGATGCCGACCACTTTATCGCGCTCGCCTTCGATGGCAGGGAAGCGCGAGTGGGCCGTTTCAAGCACGGAGGGCAGCCATTCTTCGATCGGCTTGCTGATGTCGACGACATCCATCTGCGAGCGCGGCACCATGATGTCGCGCGCGGACAGGTCGGAAACCTGGAACACGCCTTCGATCATCGACAACGCATCGGCGTCGATCAGGTTGCGTTCATGGGCGTCATGCAGCACATCGAGAAGCTCGGTGCGGTTTTCGGGCTCGGGGGAAATCAGCGCAGTCAGCCGTTCAAACAGGGACCGGTGAGGTTTGGCGTCGGTACGGACGTCATTGGGGTGCTCTGGCATAGTTGGCATGGAGCCGTTGTTACGATGGGCACAGGATACACCAAAATCGCGTTTGCCTGATTTTTAAGCAGGATAGCATCCTTGTCAGCATGGCACCGCAACTTGTGGCAAGCTTGATTACTATTCAATAGTCGGTTAGTTTTTATCTCTCAGCCACCATAAAGGACCCGCCATGCCTGCCCTGAACATCAACGGCACTTCCAGCAATTACGACGTCCCCGACGACATGCCCCTGCTGTGGGTGCTGCGCGATGTGGCGGGCCTGACCGGCACCAAGTTCGGCTGCGGCGTGTCGCTGTGCGGCGCCTGCACCGTGCACCTGGACGGGCAGGCGATCCGCTCGTGCGTGACGCCGGTGTCGGCCGCGGCCGGCAAGGCCATCGTCACCATCGAGGCGATCGGCAACAGCCCGGTGGGCGCGCGCGTGCAGGATGCGTGGCGCCAGATCGACGTCGTCCAGTGCGGCTACTGTCAATCGGGCCAGATCATGTCGGCCTGCGCGTTGCTGACCGCGACGCCGCATCCGGACGATGCGCAGATCGACAGCGCCATGGCCGGCAATATCTGCCGCTGCGGTACCTACGGGCGCATTCGCGCGGCGATCAAGATTGCTGCGGTGGGAGACAAGGCATGAAGCCCGTGACCGTCTCGGCCTCGCGCCGCCGCTTCATGACCATTGGCGCCACTGCCGGCGGCGGCCTGCTGTTTGGCTTCTCGCTGTATGGCTGCAACAAGGAGGGCGACCGCAAGGCGCCGCCGTCCGAAAAAGCCGTGGGTGCTGCTGCCACCGGTGCGACCAACCGCGCCGCCGGCCTGGCGCAGAATGCGTTCATCAGCATCGACAAGGAAGGCGTCGTCACGATGATCGTCCACAAGGTCGAAATGGGGCAGGGCACGTGGACATCGATGCCGATGCTGCTGGCCGAGGAACTGGGTGTCGATCTCGCCAAGGTCAAACTCGAGCAGGCGCCGGCCAACAATAATTTGTACAGCGACCCGATGCTGGGCGGCCAGGTGACGGGCGGCTCGACCTCGGTGCGCGCGGCCTGGAAGCCGCTGCGCGAAGCCGGCGCGATGGTGCGCACGGTGCTGGTACAGGCCGCAGCGACCGGCTGGAAGGTGGAGCCGAACACGCTGGTCGTCGCCAACGGTAGCGTGATCCACGCCGCGTCGAACCGTTCGATGCACTTCGGTGAACTGGTGGAAGCCGCGTCGAAACTGCCGGTGCCGAAAAGCGTCAGCCTGAAAAGCGCCAGCGATTACGCGCTGATCGGCAAAGGCCACAAGCGCCTCGACTCGCCCGACAAGGTGAACGGCAAGGCGCTGTTCGGCATCGATGCACGGTTGCCGAACATGGGCATCGTGACGGTGGCCGCGGCGCCGGTTGCCGGCGGCAAGCTCAAAACCGTCGACGAAAAGGCCGCCATGGCGGTGAAAGGCGTGCGCCAGGTCGTGAAACTGGATAACGCAGTCGCGATCGTCGGCGATCATATGTGGGCCGCGAAGCAGGGCCTGGCTGCGGCCGCGCCGACGTGGGACGACGGCGCGAATGCCAACGTCACCACGGCTGCCATCGTGGCCGACATGATGAAGGCGTCGGAGGGTACGGGCGCCGTTGCCCGCAACGAGGGCGATGCGTTGAAAGCCCTGTCGACCAGCAAACGCCGCATCGATGCGGTCTACGAAATGCCGTTTCTGGCGCATGCCACGATGGAACCGATGAACTGCACGGTGGACCTGCGCGCCGATGGCTGCGACCTGTGGGTGGGTACGCAGGTGCCGACGCTGGCGCAGGGTGCGACCGCCAAGCTGACCGGTCTGCCGGTCGAGAAAATCAATGTCCACAATTACTTCATCGGCGGTGGTTTCGGGCGCCGCCTGGAAGTCGATTATGTGGTGCAGGCGGTGGCGATTGCAAAGCTGGTCAAGGGCCCCATCAAGGTGATCTGGACACGCGAGGAAGACGTTCAACACGATATGTACCGGCCGTATTACGTCGACCGCCTGTCGGCCCACCTTGATCAGTTCGGCATGCCGGCGGCGTGGTTTCACCGCGTGACCGGGTCGTCGATCATGGCGCGCTTCGCGCCGCCTGCCGTCGTCAACGGCGTCGATCCGGATGCGGTGGAAGGCGCGCGCGAGCTGCAATACACGATCCCCGACATGCGCGTGGAGTATGTGCGCCACGAACCACCGGTGGCCACCGCGTTCTGGCGCGGTGTCGGCCCCACGCACAATGTGTTTGTCGTCGAGAGTTTTATCGATGAACTGGCGCACGCGGCGAAACAGGATCCGGTGGCGTACCGGCGCGCGCTGCTGAAAAAATCGCCCCGCATGCTGGCGGTGCTGAACATGGTGGCCGAGAAATCGGGATGGAATCAACCATTAAAATCTATAGCAGGGCGCAAGGTGGGGCGTGGCGTGTCCGCGCAGTTTGCGTTCGGCAGCTACATGGCGCAGGTGGCGGATGTGTCGGTGGGACCGGATGGCGAAGTGCGCCTGCACCGGGTGGTGTGTGTCGTCGATTGCGGCCAGACCATCAACCCGGACACCATCGTCGCGCAGATGGAAGGCGGCATCGTGTTCGGTGCATCGGCGGCGCTGTGGGGCGCGATCACGCACGACAAGGGCCGCGTGCAGCAATCGAACTTCGGCGACTACCGCGTGATGCGCATGAACGAGGCGCCGGTGGTGCAGGTGCACATCATCAGCAGTACCGATGAACCGGGCGGGATTGGCGAGCCGGGGACGGCGGGGATCGCCCCAGCGCTGTCGAACGCAGTGTTTGCCGCGACGGGGAAGAGGATCAGGAAGCTGCCGATTGGGGAGCAGTTGAAGAAGGTGTAAGCCGCCGAAAATCGACGAGCACCGCTACACTAAAAACCGTCACACCCGCGGAGGCGGGTGCCTATACCATGCGTGCTTCAGCTACGTTGCACGCGTGTTATGGGTTCCCGCCTTCGCGGGAATGACGGTGTTGAATGTACAGGTACTAATTTACCTTACTCATCATACGGGTTCGGAAACCCCAGCGATTCCAGAATATCGCGTTCGAGGTGTTCCATCTCGCCGGCTTCCTGTTCATGCTCATGGTCGTAACCCTGGGCATGCAGCACACCGTGCACCACCAGGTGCGCGGTGTGTTCTTCCACCGTTTTCTTCTGCTCTGCAGCCTCGCGCTCCAGCACATCGGTACACAGGATGATATCGGCCTGCACCGGCTCGTCCGCCGCAAGTTCTTCCCCTTCGTTGTACGCAAAGGTCAGCACATTGGTTGCATAGTCCTTCGAACGATAATCCCGATTCAGCACCTGTCCCTCGGCCGCATCGACGAAGCGCACATTCAGTTCGGCCGGGCCGAGCAGCGCGGCCTGCACCCAGCGCCGCACCTTGGCGCGGGTGGCGATTTTTTCAAGGCGCGGGTCCGGATACTGGACCGTGAGACTGAGTTTATTTTTTGCGGACATTTTTGGCAGTGGCAGGGGTGGCAATCAATTCCTGGAGCGACGCATCGGCTTCGTACGCGTCGACTATGCGGCCCACCAGCGGGTGGCGCACCACGTCGGCGCTGGAGAACTGCGTGAACGCGATGCCGCGCACATCTTTCAACACGTGCATCGCATCGACCAGGCCGGAACGCACCGACTTGTGCAGATCGACCTGCGTGACGTCACCGGTAACCACGGCTTTGCTGCCAAAGCCGATCCGGGTCAGGAACATCTTCATCTGTTCCACCGTCGTATTCTGCGCTTCATCGAGAATCACGAACGCGTGGTTCAGCGTGCGCCCGCGCATGTACGCGAGCGGGGCGATTTCGATGACCTGTTTTTCGAACATTTTCTGGGTGCGGTCGAAGCCGAGCAAATCGTACAGCGCATCGTACAAAGGGCGCAGGTACGGGTCTACCTTCGAGGCCAGGTCGCCCGGCAGGAAGCCCAGGCGCTCGCCCGCTTCCACGGCAGGACGCGTCAGGATGATGCGCTTGACCGCATCGCGCTCGAGCGCATCGACTGCGCAGGCCACCGCCAGGTACGTCTTGCCGGTACCGGCCGGGCCGACACCAAAGCTGATGTCATGGTCCAGCACCGCCTTCAGATATTCGATCTGGTGCGGCGTGCGGCCGCGCAGGTCGCCGCGGCGGGTTTTCAAAGGCGGGCTGACCAGCTCCGAGGCGGACGCCGGTGCGGCGTCGGGACGGGCCGGTTCCGGCTCATCGGACGCGCCCGGCGCCTTCAGGCCGGAGCGCTGTTCGACCAGCGCCAGTTGCACTTCTTCGATCGGCACGACCTTGTTGGCGACGGCGTAAAAGCGTTCCAGGATGCCGACGGCGGCATCGGCATTGGTGCCGCTGACAATGAATTTTTCACCGCGGCGGAAAATCGTGACGTCGAGCGCCGCCGAAATCTGGCGCAGGTTTTCGTCCAGCGGGCCGCACAGGTGCGCCAGCCGGGTGTTATCGATTGGCTCGGGAATGAAGTAGGACGGCTGGGTAGGGGTTTTGGTTTTCAACTGGCGATCGCTATGGTGTCTGCGCTGGCAACCAACTCGCCGCGCAAGGTGTAATTAAAACTTTCGGTGATGCGCACATCGACCAACTCGCCGAGCAGCATATCTGCCGCAGGGCCGGCGGCGAAGTTCACCACGCGGTTGTTCTCGGTGCGGCCCTGCAAATCATGCGGGTCTTTTTTCGACGGGCCTTCCACCAGAATACGCTGCACGGTGCCCACCATCGCGGCGCTGTACTTGCGCGTGTTGGCATCGATGGCAGCCTGCAGGCGCTGCAAACGCGCCAGCTTGACCGCATGCGGCGTATCGTCTTCCAGGCTGGCAGCCGGCGTACCGGGGCGCTTGCTGAAGATGAAGCTGTAGCTGGTGTCGAAACCCACATCGGCAATCAGCTTCATCATCGCTTCGAAATCGGCCTCGGTTTCGCCGGGGAAGCCGACAATGAAGTCCGACGAAATCGCCATGTTCGGGCGCACCGCGCGGATGCGCCGGATGATCGACTTGTACTCGAGCGCCGTGTAGCCGCGTTTCATTGCGCCCAGCACCTTGTCGGCGCCGTGCTGCACCGGCAAATACAAGTGGTCGACCAGTTGCGGGATCTTGGCGTAGGCATCGATCAGGCGCTGGTTGAATTCTTTGGGATGGCTGGTGATGAAACGGATGCGCTCGACGCCGGGGATGTCGGCCACGTATTCGAGCAGCAGCGCGAAGTCGGCCACATCGCCGCCTTCAAGCGTGCCGCGGTACGCGTTCACGTTCTGGCCCAGCAGTGAGATTTCCTTGACGCCCTGGGCGGCGAGGCCAGCCACCTCCACTAATATATCGTCGAAGCGGCGCGACACTTCTTCGCCGCGCGTGTAGGGCACCACGCAGTAGCTGCAGTATTTGCTGCAGCCTTCCATGATCGAGACGAACGCGATCGGGCCGTCGACCTTGGCCGGCGGCAGGTGGTCGAACTTTTCAATTTCCGGGAAGCTGATATCGATCTGGGCGTCGCCGCTCTCCCGCCGTGCGCGCAGCATCTGCGGCAGGCGGTGCAGCGTTTGCGGGCCGAACACCATGTCCACATACGGTGCGCGCTTGACGATCGCCGCACCTTCCTGCGACGCCACGCAGCCGCCGACGCCGATCACCAGGTCGGGACGGGCCAGTTTCAGTTCTTTCAGACGACCGAGATCGGAAAACACTTTTTCCTGCGCTTTTTCACGCACCGAGCACGTGTTGAGCAAGATCACATCGGCATCTTCGACGATATCGGTGCGCACCATGCCATCAGAGGCACCGAGGACATCCGCCATCTTGTCCGAGTCGTACTGGTTCATCTGGCAACCGAAGGTTTTGATAAATATTTTTTTCTGCATGGGGTAATCAGTTCAGGCGAGGCGTCAACAGCTGCAAGTTTACAGTAAATCGGTCAGATCCGACGAAATCAGGCAGGTTTTAATTCATTAAAGAATTATTTATTTTAATTTAGAAATATATATTAACAATTCAATTGTTAAATCTGGCGGAAAGTTTCCTGTCGCCATGTATCCATTCCCAATGGTCTCAGGAAAGTATTTCCTTTTGTAAATCAATAGCTTCCATCAAGATTCTGGACGTTAAAATTAATAAAAAATAACTCTTGTGTGCGCCACAATTTATCACCATGTGTTGAAATGACGACATGACAAGCTTTCCTGATGAAAGCTTGATTTCGAACAAGGACGCGACTGCACACGTGGGCTGTACTGAAGCGGCGTAGCTCGGATAATTTGTACGAATGACAAGCGAACGGAAAGTGAATTGCAGGGCAAGAACCGGTTAAATTTAAGGTGAATCTCAGAAATCTTCTGTTAAATCACCATCAAGGTTTGACCGGGAACTTAAGTGGACGAAAGCAAGTCTTTAACAATGTTCTTTTACGGAACTATTTAATCACCCTAAACGAGGTACATCATGGCACACCATGCTTTGGCATCACAAGAAAGCTATAACCCGAATCATCTGCTGGACATTCTGCTCGGCAAGATGCAATTGAAAAACGATGCAGCGCTGTCGCGCATGCTGGAAGTCGCGCCACCGGTCATCAGCAAAATTCGCCACCACCGCTTGCCGGTTGGCGCTTCGCTGTTGATTCGCATGCACGAAGTTACCGGCATGAGCATCCGCGACCTGCGCGATCTGATGGGCGATCGTCGCACGAAGTATCGTCTGTCCGATGCGCAAGGCCGTCCAAAACCGGAAGACAAGGCAGCGCAGCAAGCCGATACCACAACCGGCAACTATGCGCATTGATCACGCGGGCATGACGGCGACAAGCCTCATGCCTGTATTTGAAAGCGCTGCGGCGGCGCACCATCTGGCCACCGCAGCGAAGCAGTAGCAGATCAGTGTTGTGGTTCCTGTGGCGCTATGCCATCAGGATGTTGGACATTTCTTCAAACTGCATTTCCGTTTCGCGGAAGACATGCAGGTAGGCTTCCTGACTGAGCCCCAGTGCGGTCCATGCGACCATTGAGACTGGCGGTACCAGTTCGTTTTCGTCACGCGCCAGGTCGAGCGCGTGCACGATTGCGTTAGCCACATGCACAATCGTTGCCAAAAAACCTGCCCCTGTCGCTTCTGGCGCGTGGTGCCAGGCAATTGCGTGATGCATTGTCTCGGAAAACTTCCAGTGCTCTGCCAACGCAGCACCAGCTACCACGTGATCCACCCCCAGCATCGCTTGCTCCACATCGAGCAGTTGCGCATCGTCGCGCGCGCGCCTGGCGAGCACCGCGCTGTAACGCTCGGGATAGGTGGTCACCAGCACCAAGCGCCCGATATCGTGCAGCAGCCCCGCCGTGAACGCAAAATCCTGATTCAGGCGCATGCGCCGCGCCAGCACTCTAGCGCAGGCTGCGGTGGCAACTGAATGACGCCAGAACGCGCGATGATCGAAGCCCGGGCATTTGCCTTCAGGGAAGCAGCCAGTGACTGCCGCTGCCGTAATGAGGTTGCGCGTGGCCTGAAAGCCGAGAAACGTAATGGCTTGCTGGATCGTGGTAACGCGCACCTGCAGGGCTGAACTGGACGAGTTGGCAAGCCTGAGCGTTTTGGCCGTCAGTGCCTGGTCGAGCGACACCTTGCGGGCCAGCACGGAAATATCGACATCTTCCTGGTCGATGCTGCCAAGCAGCTCCATGACGACCGCCGGCAGCGACGGCAGATCCTGCAAATTGCGCCGCACATCGTCGATGGTCAGCATGCTCATGCTGCCTCCCCGCGCCCGAGGCGATAGTCTTCGATGCAATGGCGCAGGATGGCGGTGGCCGTGTCGGACGGGCCGTCCCCAGGTGCGGCGCTGTTGCCCCGGAAAATGTAGTCCAGCCGCGCCTTCACTGCCGCTTCATCGACCACTGGCGCTGCGGCCCCGGCGACCATGATCGGCAGCATGGCAATGTCATGCCGGGCGAGTGCGACGATGGTAGCGGCCGTGAGGACGGTGCCTTGCGCCAGCAGGGTGTGGCCTTGCTGGTCCAGAATCGCATCGGACAGGATCATGCCGGGAAGCGCTTTATCCAGGCTGACCATTTCGTGTACTGCTTGCATGCCGTCCCCTTTGTTATTGCGTCGATAGTAGCATCGTGGCGGTAAAATATGCCGATAGGAAATGTTCGTGTCAACTACTTTGGAATGTGTCGTCTGTCTGGTGAGGTTCTGTTGTATTCTCGCCTTCCATCACGCCAGCGACACGTTTTCCCGGGTCGGGGCATACTGGCTGACATGCCAATGCAAAATCAACGCTGAAGGTAGACCAGAGCACCATGACGATGCAACGCTACGTCGCGCTTGTGCGCGGTATTAATGTGGGCCGGGCCAAGCGGGTGGCCATGGCCGACCTGCGCAAGCTGGTCAGCGATCTGGGCTACGCCGACGTGCGCAGCCTGCTCAATAGCGGCAACATTGTTTTCAGCGCGGCGCCCTTGTCGCCAACCGATGCCGCACAGGCGATCGAGGAAGCTCTGGTGCTCAAACTCGGCGTCGCAGCGCGCGTGATGGTGCTGTCCAGCACTGAATTGACTGCCATCGTCACCGATAACAGTCTGCTGGCGCTGGCCGACGACCACGCCCGCCTGATGGTTTTCATCATCGCCGACGCGTCGCTGCATGAACATGTGGCGGTTCTGTGCCAGCGCGATGAGCACGGCGTGATGGCCCACGGGCGCCACGCGGCGTATGTCTGGTGCCCCACGGGTACGCTTGACAGCACGGCTGCTGCGGCGATGGGTAAATTGCTGGGCGACGCCACCACTGCGCGCAACTGGAATACCGTCACCAAACTGCACCAGTTGTGCGCCGACGGCGTGTAAAGGCAAGACACCTGCAACGCCTCTTTTGACCGGTATTGCACGCGCGATTGCTCCTCACGTCGCCGCCGCCGCCGGGGCAGATGCAGACGCTGTGGCAGATACGGGTACAGATACAGACGCCGTTGCAGGCGCAGGCGCCCGCCAGCCGCAGCGCACTCATCGCCGTCATCACAACATATATCCGTTCCCGCTGCCAAAAACCGCTGTGGTGAAGGATGCATTGAAGACAATTTCTCTCACTGACGGCGATGCCGAAAAGTCACGTTTGCTGCATTGTTTGTCAGGTCGATAAGCTTGTTTGCCAGCTCGTCAATAGAATTGGATTACATTCTCGCCACACGCGCAGATTGTCACAAAATAGTCGGCATGATGGGTATACCTGCGTTTTTATTGCAGGTATAGTTTCTGTACTTATTGCCCTAGAGCATCAAAACGATGGCGGATTACTATGTTCGCCACCCAGCGGTTCCCACGCCGCCGCCAGAATAGAGATTCCCATGCCTGATTTTTCACGACTTCAAGTTGCCTTCAAAAACGTTTATGTGCGCATCGCCGGCGCGGTAGCGATTGCCTCCATCGTTGGCGCTTCCTGGTACAACAGCGAGGTGCCGCAAAACACGAGTCCCGTGGTGCGTTCGCAAAATATCGCCGAGATCACGCAGCTTTCCGCAGAAAAGGACAATCTCGATTTCCTGATGGTGGCCCGGCCGCTGTCGGATTCACCGCGGTACGTGTTCAAGTTCCGCGATTCGGCGGTGCTGCACGTGGTCAAGGTGCCGGGTTCGACCCACTTTGCCCTCGAGCGCGAAGTGCTGCTCAAGAACAGCATCCCGTATTCGATCGCCAAAGAAGATTTCCTGGCTTCGCACAAGGCCGTCCTGCAGGACGATGTGGAGAACAGCACCTGGACCGATGTCACGGGTTTCCTGAAGCGCCACGCGCTCGACATCACCGTGCTGCTGCTGGTCCTGTACTGCATCAAGTTCGGCATTCCTGGCATGGGCATGAACGCTGCGGTCATCATGCCCGACAAGCTGAAAGGCAGCATGGACGATTTGATCGGCATGGACGACATCAAGCAGGAAGTGCTGCACCTGGAAGACATGATCCGCAACCGTAGCGAATACCAGTCGCACAATATCGACAAACCGTTCAATGTGATGCTGACCGGCCCGGCCGGCACCGGTAAAACCAAGCTGGTCGGCTACCTGGCCAAGCGCCTCAACGTGCCACTGATCCAGGCATCCGGTTCGGCGCTGGAATCGGGCTATGTGGGCGGTGGTTCGAAAGCGCTGAATGCGCTGTACCGCAAGGCTTGCGCCCGCGGCAGTTGCATCATTTTTCTCGACGAAGCGCAGACGCTGTTTACGCCGCGCGGCCGCGGTGAAAAGAAGTGGGAAGACGATACCGCCAATACCTTACTGGGTTTGCTCGACGGCGTGAAAAGCGACAAGGGCCAGAACGTGATCTGGGTAGTAGCGTCGAACTTCGACGATGCGTCAAGCGAGATGGACGAAGCCATGCTGCGCCGCTTCTCCGTGAAAATCAATTTCCGCCTGCCGAACAAGCAGGAACGCAGTGAACTGCTGCGCAGTTTCCTGGCGCGTAAAAAAGATGGCCTGGTCGACTGGCAAAACCTGAACCTCGGCCAGATTGCCGAGATGACTGCCAACCTTAGCCCGGCACTGCTGGAAACCGTCGTCGAGCGCGCCTCGATGATCTCGATCCAGGAAAAAACCATCATCAATACCGACCTGATGTTCCGCGCTTTCGAGCGGGCCACCATCGGCCTGACCGACCGCGCCACCACGGCGGAAAAACACAAGCAGCGCGAGCGCGTGGCACTGCACGAACTCGGTCACTTCTTCATGCAGATCGACCCGTACCTGCGCCAGGGCCTGAGTCTGGCCGAAGTAAAAGAAAAGTCGCACCTGCTGAAAATTTCGACCGAATCGGTGTCGAAGATCGGCGCGCTGGGTTATGTGCTGCAGTCGGGCGAGGATGTCTCGTTGCGGACACTGGAAGAGCTTGAGCGCGATGTCATCCAGTTGTACGGCGGTGTCGCCGCCGAAGAACTGTTTTATGGCGCGCGCGGGATTTCTGTGGGCAGCCAGAACGACATTGAAAAGGCGACCAAAATGCTGAATCTGATGGTCAATCGCCTGTCGATGTATTCGCGCTCCAAGCTCGATTATTCGCAACTGCAGCAGGAAGGCCACGAGCACACGATCCGCCAGGTGGAAGAAAAATCCGATGAGCTGTATAACTACACGCTGGACGCGATCCGCGATTACAAGGAAGTAATCGCATCGCTGAAGGACACCTTGCTCGACCAGTACGTGCTGTCGAAAGACGCGGTGTTCGCGCTGCTGGAAGAGCGCAGCGAGATGCTGCTGGCGCATTTGCATGGATCACGCACTGCGGGTTTGACATTGTGCGTGGAGGAGGCGGTGGCGTAGGCACTACCGATACCACTACCACTATCACTACCACGTCCACCACCACCACCACCACCACCACCACGTCATCCCCGCGCAGGCGGGGACCTATACCACCTTTGAGCAGTGATCGCGTGTGCGTTCGACGCGTTATGGGGTCGTCGCGCAGCGAGGACGCCTTCGCCGGCATGACGGTTTTACGATCGGCGGTGCACGTCTAGTGCGCCTTCACCGTCCCCAGCTTCTCCAACACATGCCTTGCCATGCTCCCCGCCAGCTCCTGCTCGCCGACGAACACTTCCCCGGCATTTTCACTCCGTAGCAGCGCCGCTTCTTCCATATTGTGAGTGCGGACGACGCAGCGAATCGATGGATTCAACGCCCGCGCAGTTTCAATCATCGCCCGTACATGGAAGGTGTCCGGCGTGGCGATCACCAGCATCGCGGCGTGCGCAATATGCGCCTGGATCAGCACTGCCGGTTCGGCCGCATTGCCCGCCACGGCGGGCTGATTGGCGCGGCGCAGCTTGTCGACGACTTCACGGTTTTGCTCGGCCACGACATACGCAATGCCCTGCGCATCGAGCGCCTGCGCGATGTGCCGGCCGACGCGGCCATAGCCCACGAGTACCACCTGGCCATGCAGCTTGTCGCGCGGGACGGTCGTCGGCAATTCTGCCAGCGGATCGGCGGAGCGCGCCAGTTTGCGGGCCAGGTCCGATTTTTCGCGCAACTTGCGC
This sequence comes from Pseudomonadota bacterium, assembly GCA_030853745.1. GTDB lineage: Bacteria > Pseudomonadota > Gammaproteobacteria > Burkholderiales > Burkholderiaceae_D > JALYUM01. The sequence continues at coordinate 69,642 of JALYUM010000110.1, forward strand.
TGCAGCGGACCGGCGAGTTTGAACAGCACCGGATTGACCGCAATCGAGATGATCGCGCCGGCCAGAATGAGATTTTGGCCCAGTGGCGGGAGCAGTCCCAGCGACATGCCCAGTGCGGCCAGGATGAACGAAAATTCGCCGATCTGTGCCAGGCTGGCCGACACCGTAATGGCCGTACTCACCGGGTAGCGCAGTCCCACCACCAGTAAAAACGCTGCCAGCGATTTGCCGACCAGGATAATGGCAACGGTGGCCAGAACCTGCAGCGGATGCTCCACCAGCACCATCGGATCGAACAGCATGCCGACCGAGACGAAAAACAGCACCGAGAACGCATCGCGCAGCGGCAGCGATTCTTCGGCCGCGCGGTGCGACAGTTCGGATTCGCGTAGCACCATGCCGGCAAAAAAGGCGCCCAGCGCAAACGACACGCCAAACAGCGCCGACGAGCCGTATGCGATGCCGACAGCCGCCGCAACGACGGCTAGCGTAAACAGTTCGCGCGAACCGGTGCGCGCCACGCGCCACAAAAACCACGGGAAAAGCTTGCGCCCGACAATCAGCATGAAGGCGATAAACGCGGCAACCTGGCCAAGCGTCATGGCCAGCGCCACCCACAGCGAACCGCCATCGCCGGTGGCTTTGCCGCCCAATGGCCCGGCCAGTGCCGGCAGCATCACGAGCATCAGTACCGTCACCAGATCCTCGACGACCAGCCAGCCAACCGCGATGCGGCCATTAAAAGAATCGAGCTCGCCGCGTTCTTCCAGCGCGCGCAGCAGCACCACCGTGCTGGCCACCGACAGCGCCAGGCCAAACACGAGTCCCGCGCCGATGCCCCAGCCCCAGAACCAGGCCAGCGCCATCCCCATCGCGGTCGCCACGGCAATTTGCAGGATAGCGCCGGGCAGGGCGATGCGCCGCACCTCCATCAGATCCTTCAGCGAAAAGTGCAGTCCAACCCCGAACATGAGCAGCATGACGCCAATTTCTGCGAGCTGCGACGCCAGTCCCACATCCGCCACGAAGCCCGGTGTGGCCGGACCGATCAACACGCCGGCAGCCAGATAACCCACCAGTGCCGGCAACTTGAAACGGACGGCGATCATGCCGAACAGGAGGCCAAACCCGAGGGCGGCGGCGATGGTGGTGATCAGACTGAGGTTTTCATGCATGCGTGCTGGCCCTTTATGTAATGTTTCGCAGGCGACAGTATAGGCGACGCGGCTGCGGGTATTGACACAATGGCCAGCGGTACAGTCGGCGCGGGAATTTTCAGGCCGGACCCGGCAGTGCAATGTGTTCCACCGGCAGTTGTGCAGCCATGCGCTGGAAAATCAGGTTGACGTCCGAGGCGCCTGTCCAATAATCGCGGTCACCGATCACATACAGGCGGCGCTTGGCGCGCGTGACAGCCACGTTGACCAAGTTCGGTTTTTTGCCAGCGAAGTTGCCAATCACGCCCGGGCGTTGCGGATCGCCGCCCAGCAAAAAGATGACGTGCTCGGCTTCCTTGCCCTGAAACGTATGCACGGTGCCCGACATGCCACGGCTTTCATTGCCGTATATCCCGGTCAGCAACTCTCTAATCTTTCCGGACACCAGTCGAAACGGCGTCACGATAATCACCTTGAACTGTCCATCGCTGCGCCTGAGTTTGCCGCCAGTGATCTGCGCCACGAGGGCCAGCGCATGGTCGGCCTGGGCGGCAATCCAGTGTCCCTGCGCCGGCGCGCCGGTAATATCGATCCAGCGGCTGGGTCCGATGCCTTCACCGCCGGTGTCAGGCCCGCTGCCATAGACCATCTTGTCCTGGTAGGCAATGGCGTTGGCAATGCCGAACATGGGCGCAAGGCAGCGTCGATGCACCAGCAACGGCGCACCCAGCCAGATGCGTTCGCCTTTATCGCCAATATGCATGCCGTAGCGATTGGCGCGGTCGGCCAGCGTTTGCGCCGAAGCCAGCGGTGGCGCCCAATGCGCCTCGGCACCGCAGCGGACCAGCAGCGGTTCCATCAGTTCTTCCGGTACGCCGACGACCGGTTCGAGCTGGCGCGGATCGCCCACAAGTACCGTGCGGCGGGCGCGCCAGATGGCGCCCACGGCTTGCTGCGGCGCGGCCTGGCCGGCTTCGTCGATCAGCAGCCACGCCAGGCTGTCGCGGCGCATGCCGGAAAACAGACGGGGAAACGACGCGAAAGTGGTCGATACTACGGGCACCACAAGAAAAAAGGCATCCCATAATTGCGCCACGCCGTCCGTGACTTTGTCGGGATGCGTGGCGCCGGTGAGGACGTTGACGAAAGCACTGAGCGACTTGCGCAGCGCCGGCCACGCCGCCACGATGAATGCCTTGTGCAGGTCCATGGCGGCGCTGAAGACGAGGCGCCGTGCTTCAAATAATTGCTGGGTGAAATAGGGAGCGTTGCTGTGCAGCGTGTCGCGTGAAAGCGTAGCAAGATCCGAGCGCTGCCGTTCCTCCGGCGTGAGGCCGAATTGATCGAATTCTGCGCATGCTTTGGCGAGATCCGACCTGGCTTTGCTCGACGCCCGCGCCAGACTGCGCGCACTTTTCCTGTTTTTTTCCAGCGCTGCGTCCGCTGCGGTCATCGTTGTTGCGATGTTCATGATGCTGGCCTGCAGGGCCGCACATCGTTCGCGGAGCGTGGCAGCTGAATCGTCGGCGCCGACGCCGCCCGCCGTTGCAGCTGCCTGGCACGCCAACAGATCGTGGCGCAAACCTTGCAGCAGCGCGGTGGCACCGGCGACGGCCTGGTCGTGCAACTGGCATTGCTGCAACCAGGCATACGCTGCGTTGGCGTCGGCGCGCGCCTGGTCCAGGCTGGCTTCGAGCTGTGTGTTGCGCACCTGCCATGCCTTCCATCGTTGCGTCTGGAGCAGCTGAGCAACGGTGCCCGGCGCATTGCGCACGTGCATGTCGTAGTCCACGCGCAGCGCGTCGCGCTCCCTGTCGGCCCGGGAATGTCCTGCCTCCGCCATGGAGAGCGCACCCGGCTGGCGCTGGTGTTCCAGCAGTGCCAGCCGGGCCGCAGCCTGTTCAGCCGCGCTGCCGGCGTGCTCCACACATTCGGCGAGCCGCTGATGTTCCATGGTCGCAAGCAGCAAGTGGTGCGCGGCGTCATGGGCGCGACGTGCAGCGTCGGCATCGATCTGAAGTGCGGGCATTTGCTTTTGCATTGCAAGCAGGTCGATGTCAGCCTGTTGTGTCGCAGCGCTGGCGGCGGCCTGGCGGTTAGCGGCGCCAGGGATTTCGCCGACAAGCGCGATGAGCCGGTCGGCTTCCTTCGTGGCCGCAAGATAGTTGGCACGGGCGGTCGCCCACGGCAAGGCACCGTGCTCGCCCGACTTGACCAGCTCCTGCAAGCCGCGCAAACGCAGTGGATGCAACGGCTCGGGCGGTTCCCCCGGCTTGGGCTTTTTCGGAAAGCCCTCGAACCAGAAACGCTGGGCAAACAGGTTCCGGTTCGCCTTGTTGCCCATCACGGCAGTCAGCAGGCCCCAATGGCTGCTCGTTGGCGCGCGCAATGCAGCCTCCGGATGCAACGCAGCCGAGTCTGCCACTACCGAGAAATAGTCCAGCCCGAGTCCCGGCGCCACCGCTGCCAGGCTGGGAAAGTCCTTGCTGATATTTTCCACCGCGCCGTTATTGGCCGAGGAAACCACGATCCCGAACCCCTGCAGCTTTGCGTCGAGCCGTGCGGCTGGCCACTCGCTGTCTTCGATCCTGATGTCACCCCTGAAGGCATCGGCTGGCTGGTCGAACTGCGCCATGACATCGGCGCGTTGCACCACGATCGCAGCAACGATGTCCTTGAGCATCGTGGTTTTGCCAGTGCCTGGCGGCCCGTTGACGGCAAACAGTCCATCTGCAGCGCTGAGCTCGCGCACTGCCGTGTTGACGGCGAATTGCTGCGCCGTCACGAGCGGGTGCGCCGACGGCCAGCAGCCGCGCGGTTGCAGCGAAGGATGCACGCCGGCAATCAGCGCACGCACATCACGGTCCAGGTCGACTCGCCCCGGCGCATCGACACCCGCCAGATAGCGCGCCAGCCCGGCGCCGACGTCGCCGGCGCCGTGTGCAGCGGTGACGCGTTCCAGGTCTTCGGCGAAAAAACTGTTGAGTGGATCGTCGATGACCGGCGCATTCTTTTTATTCTTGGGGTCAGGCGCCCTGAAGGCCTGAACCCTGAAAGCTTCCTGCTCCTCGGGCACCCAGCCGCATTGGTCGAACACCAGACTGGTAATGGCGGCCAGATCCTCCGGCACCACCGGGCGCAGCGGCGGCGCCTCCGCAGGCTCCGCGTCCTCATCCGTAACGGGCTGCGCAGCCGCGAGCGCCTCATCGGCGATCAGTTTGCGCTGGTAGAGCAGATCCTTGACGGCTGCACGTATTTGTTCTTCCTTCTGATGTTGGCCGAAAAACCCCGTGAAATCGATGGCGCCTGTCTGGTCGCGATGTGCCACCAGCTTCGCCATGGCCCATGGCAGCGCACTGACGAACACTTCGCCGTTCACGAAACCGTCCTGATCGACGTTGACCATCACGCACGCTGCAGGTTGCGGCGGCTTGCGCTCCGAGTCATCCAGTGCCAATGCACCCAGCACGCGGCGGGCGGTGTCGATCAGCCATGGCCCGTCGATGATGCCGGCGAACAGCTGATAGCGTCGATGCGACCATTTTTTGCTGCGGATGACACGCAGCTTGTCCAGATCGCTCCATGGCATGGCGGTCGGCGGTGCATCCGCCGCCACTTGCCAGACGCAGTCCTCGGCCTTGACCGTGGGCGGTTTCTGCGGCGCCATGTATTCGAGTGCCTGCCAAAAATTCAAAGCGTTGGCGGCTTCGCGGTGCGGGTCGCGGTGTCCTTGAGTGCGCATACTTGTTCCAGTGATAGCAGACCGGCCACTGTACGGGGCTGGCGTCATTCTGGCCAGCGGTACAGCCGACGGCGCTAAAAGCAGATAGCATGGTTGCGTTCACAACAGCCGTCACCGGATCATGGATAAACCAGCAGATAAGTCAGCCGATAAGCTTGTAGATAAGTCAGCCGATAAGCTGGCAGAACTGCGCCGCGCAAAAATGCTGGCGTTGAGCCTGTTCGGCGCTGCCGCGCTGCTGTTCGTCATCACGCTGTTCCTGCCACCCACATGGACCGTCGGTTTGATCAAGGCGTTCGCCGAAGCGGCGATGGTCGGCGCCCTGGCCGACTGGTTTGCGGTAGTGGCGCTGTTCCGGCGTATCCCCATTCCGCTGGTTTCTCGCCATACCGAGATCATCCCGAAAAACAAGATCAAAATTGCCGATAACCTGGCCCTGTTCGTGCGCGAAAAATTTCTCGATACCGAGTCGATCGTCGCATTGATCCGGCGCCACGATCCCGCCAAAGTTGCCGCCGAATGGCTGGTGCTGCCGCAAAACGCGGCGCGCCTGGGCGACTATCTGGTCAAGATGGCGGCGTGGGCACTGGATTTCGTCGAAGATACTGCCGTCCAGCGCTTCATCGGCAAGGCCGTGCATGGCGTGATTCGCAGCGTCGACTTTTCGCAATCGGCCGGTATGCTGCTCGATGGCCTGACGCAAAACCGGCGCCACCAGGAACTGCTGAACGCGGGTATCGGCCAGTTGTCGCACTTGCTGGAAAACGAAGAGACCCAGCAATACCTGGCGCAGGGCATCGGCGACTGGCTGCGCGAAGATTATGCCTTCCTGGAAAAAATGCTGCCCACCGATACCATCGGCCGTAAGGGGGCGGCGGTTGCGGTGCGCATGGCCGCCAACATCCTCGCGCGCGTGACGGAAGACCCCGACCATCCGCTGCGCCAGCGCTTCGACAGTTATACGGAAGAATTTGTCGGCCGCCTGAAATCCGATCCGGCGTTCCTGGCCAAGGGTGAAGAGGTGAAACGCTATCTGATTGAGGACGACACACTGAATGGCTATGTCCGCTCGATCTGGGGCGACCTGAAAACCTGGCTGAAAAACGATCTGCACAGCGACGACTCGGTACTGCGCCAGCGCATCGTCGCCAGCGGCGGTTGGGTAGGCAAAACACTGGCCGAAGATCCTGTGCTGCGCCAGTCGCTCAACGACAATATGGAAAGCGCCGCGCGCGCTGTGGCGCCCGAGTTTGCGGGCTTCCTGACCAGCCACATCGCCGACACTGTCAAAAAATGGGACGACAGGGAAATGTCGGACCAGATCGAGCTGAACATCGGCAAGGACCTGCAATTCATCCGCATCAACGGCACCATCGTGGGCGGCATGATCGGCGTGGTGCTCTACCTGCTCGCGCAATTGCCCGCACTTATCCATTAAGGAGCTTTCATGCAACAACCCAGCGACGCATCCCTGACCACCTGGCTTGCCGCCAACCCCGACGTCGAAGCCATTCCGGGCCGCGACCTGTTCATTGTGGCCCGCTACATGATTCCCACCGAGGCGGCGCTGATGGTGGGTTGCCTGGTGGCGTCCGGCATCCCGGCCGTGCTGTCCGACGCCAACCTGGTCCAGACCGATTTGTTGCTGGCGCCGGCGCTGGGCGGCGTCAGCGTCCTTGCGCCGCGCGAATTCCTGCAGGATGCGCGCGCCGTCATGGCCGCCTTCGAGCGGGGCGAGTACGCGCTCGATGAAAACGCCGATGTCGGGCTGCCGGAACATGATGCGGCTGGGGACAGTTCCCCTCAAAAATGAGTCATGTCGAGTCAGTCGCATTGACGGCCTTGACGGACAGTTTGGCGATGTTGCCCCAACTACCTTGTACTGCGCGTCACGCTGCCTACACTTTCGCCTGGTGATTGCGTCTCCGGCGCTGGTGCACCCAGTTTTCCGGGACGGATCGATTCGCGTAAAGTTCACAGGAGTCCATGATGCGTTTATCCACTTTATTGTTATCCATGGCGGCGACGTGCGCCATCGTTGTACCTCTTCAAGCCATCGCTCAAGCGGCACCCGCCGCACCGGTTTCACCCGCTGCACCCACCGATGAATCCGCGCAAGCGCTGTTGCAAGTCCAGGTCAGCGGCCAAGCCCGGCGCCACAAGCTCGATGCGTACGAGTCGAAAAAAGTCGCCGGCACGTATGCCATGTCAAATGGCTGGACCATGCACGTGGTACCGCGCACAACCCAGGTCTACGTTTCGATCAATGACGGTGCCCCGATTGTCTTGATTGCGCAATCCGCTGACAAATTCGCCAGCGCAGATGGCAACATTGCCACGGTGTTCAACCAGGGGCCATGGCAGGACGATGTTGTCATGAGCTATGTGCCAGAGGGTCAGCTCGCAAGCGCACGTGTGGTGATTGGCTCGGGGGCGCTGGCAGCAAGATAGTGCTGCTTTTCGAGCGTCGTTTTCGTCAGGCAGAGCACTCCACCGCGGGTGCTTCGCCTGCCTGATATCTGCAGTGCATTTGCCAGACGTGTTGTTTTTTATAGCATTTTGTTCAAGATCATTATTTACATTGCGTAACGGTTTCTGAAAATGTAAAAATGTATTTTTGGCATGCTAGCGAGCGGCGATGAGCAGTGGAAGACAAGCGCGTCCGCGCTGGATCAGCAACGAGCAGGCCGCAGCAATTCGCCAGATCGACCATTTCTGCAATAGCGAATATCAGCGGCTCGACCTCGATGAACTGGTCGACGAATACATGCAGAACTTCGTCGCACCCCTGATTGCGCTGGCGGGCGCACCGCGCTCGGTGGCCGATATCGGCGCCGGTTACGGCTGGCTCGCGTTTGCATTTGCGCTCGGCACCGATGCTGAGGTCACCATGATGGAATACGACCCCAAACGGTCCCAGGCAGCGCAACAGATCGCCGCTGTGCTGGGCATCGCGCACCGCATTCGCTGGCTGGTGGGCTCGATTGCCGCCATTCCCCTGAACGACCGCGAAATCGATGCGGTGTATTGCGTTGAAGTCATCGAGCACACCGGGGTGGAAGACGCGTACGTCGCGGAACTGTGTCGCATCAGCAATGACGTCCTCGTCATCACCACGCCGAACAAGGTTTTTCCGATCATCAAACATGATACCGTGCTGCCGTTTTGCCACTGGCTGCCACTACGTGCGCGGGACATTTACGCGGGCTGGTTTGGCCGGCGCAATCTGCAGCAAAACAATCTGTTCTGGTCGCCGCGGCGCTTGCTGGGGGCGGTGTCGGGATTCGAACGGCAGTCGCGCTTCTTGCAGTTTGAAAACTACAGCGCGTATCGGAGCGTGCAGCAGAGCCTCCCCCGACGCAGCGGTCGATTCGACCAGATCCAGGGAGCGTATTTCGCGGCAGCTGCACGCACGGGGCGGCTGTGCATCTTTTTGCTGCCGAACCTGGCATCGACATTCCGACGCAAAGCTTAGCCCTCCGGTCTCCCACAACGTAAAAAACCGTGCAATGCACGGTTTTTCGGCGGAAGCAATCTCGCTGCGCGATCAGGCAGACTTGCGACGGCGCACCGAAGCCATGTCCAGCATGCCCAGTCCAAGCAGCCCAGCGACGCTGGTTCTGGCACATCAGTAGTCGGTGGCAAGGCAGCAGCAGACTCGTTCAGAATATCAAACGCCCACAGGGCCGTGTGCGTATCTCTGGCCGCATCGACGAAACCATTGCGGAGGTTCTGGTACTGGTCACCGTCGCGGCTGAAACCGCCGGTCAGGCTGGCGTAGGCAAAGTTGTCATACTGCTGCACGCTGGCAGTGTAGGTACCTGCCGCGAGCGTGGTCGTGAAATAGGTGTCATAGCACCTGCCGGTCACGCTGTCGGCGACCACCAGCGAGCAGCGGGCATCGTCTTGTTCGCCGATCTTGTTGCCGGACGAATCGAAGAGCGCCAGGATCGGGTCGAAACGACACTGAGCGATCGTTTGGCCAGCCACATTCACGCCGCCGGCATAAGATCAGCTGCGCAGGCTGACCTTGCAGCAGGCACTCGACAGCGTGAAAAGCCAATGTTCCATGCTGCAATTTGTTCTGGCCAAGGTCTCTGCGGCAAGTTAGGCTGTCTATTGGTTTTACTAACAAAAAAACCAGAGGTTTGCATTGACGTGCCCGCCGACATCCTCGATTTTTGACCCCACTTCGATCAGGACAACATGAAAAAGAATCTGCCATCCGTACTCGCCTGCGCATCTGCCTTGTTTGCCTTTTCTGCCATTCCTGCCGCATCGATGGCCGCTGTGCCCGGCGCGGAATTCGCGGTCCCGCATCGCCTGGTCGATATCGGTGGCCGCAAGCTCAATCTGTACTGCGCCGGCAAGGGCTCGCCGACCGTTGTCTTCGAAGCGCCTTCCGGCTCTCCAGGCTGGACCTGGTGGGCGGTGCAACCCAAGGTCGCGGCGCAAACGCGTGCCTGCATCTATGACCGCGCTGGCTACGGCTTCAGCGACCCGAGCCCGCGCGCTGCAGACATTGCCAACGCCGTCGACGACTTGCACAAGCTCCTGCAGGCATCCGGCGAAAAAGCGCCGTATATATTAGTGGGCAATTCCGTCGGCGGCGGCATCGCCGAGGCATACCGCTGGCGTTTGGCGAACGAGATCAGCGGCCTGGTGCTGGTGGAACCCATGCATGAAGACGACTTCATCCGTGCCGACGCAGCCAGCCAGGGCAAAGTCTCGGCCGGAGAAGTGCAAATTGCAGCGTTCAGCGACGCTTGCGCCACACAGGCCGCCAAAGGTTTTGCGAGCGGTTCCGAGCTGTTTAATAACTGCATCGGTGGCGCCGATCCTGGCCTCCCGGCACCGGTCGCGCAGGTCGATTTGAAAACCCGTCTTACCGCCGCTTACTGGCGCGCCAATCAAACCGAGCGCCATGCTTTCGCAGAAGACCGCAAGCAACTGCGTGCCGCACGACAACCGTTTGGCGATTTGCCGTTGATCGTCCTCGCGCGCGGCGTCAGCCCGTACGCGGTACCGGGCCAACCTCAAAGCGAAGGCAACAAGGCAGTCGAGGCGGCGAATCTGAAATTGTTGACCGAGGTCGCCAAAACATCGCGCAATGGCGAGGTCCAGGTGGTCGCCGGTAGCGGGCACGTGATCCAGGAGACACATCCGGACGCCGTGGTCGCGGCGGTCGCGAAAGTCATTGCGAAGGTGCGCAAGTAAGGGAAGGTGGGTAGTTTCCGATTTATTTTTTGCGGCGCATTCATTGCGTCCTGATACATTTCGATAACGAAATACCTCGCACAAGAATCCAGCCTGCATTTATTCTTGAGCAACTTGTTGCTGTTGCCCGCATCTGATTTCTTGTGTTTTCACTGACCCGTTCAGAGAGGTTTTCATGGCCCGTCTTTTACCCCTCGGCATGCTGCTGGCGTGCATGTCCACACTCGCACCGACTGTTTCCCACGCGCAGCCGGCTCAGTTGCCCGATGACGCGCAGATCCGCAAGGCAGCGGTCGCCTCCTTTCCCGAGTACCTCGACTTCCTGGCCATCCCCAACGATGCATTGGCAAAAGGCGACGGTTTGCAGAAGAACGCAGCGTGGTTGCAGACGGCCCTCAAAAAGCGCGGCTTCGAGGTGCGCGAAGTCGCCAACAATGGCCATCCGATCGTGCTGGCCGCGTATCCGGGCGCCGCGTCGAAAAAGACCGTGCTGTTCTACCTGCACTTCGACGGCCAGCCTGTGAATCCCGCCCAGTGGTCCCAGCCGAGCCCGTGGCAACCCGTGCTCAAGAAGAAAACGGCCGACGGCAAATGGGCAATCGTCGACATGCAGCAGTTGATGCAAGCCGATTTCGATCCCGAATTGCGTGTTTTTGCGCGCGCCTCGTCCGACGACAAGGGGCCGATCATGATGTTCCTGGCCGCGCTCGACGCGATGAAGGCGCAGGGCTTGACGCCGGCAGTCAACGTCAAGCTGCTGCTCGACAGCGAAGAAGAAATCAACTCGCCGGGAATCGGCGCTGCGATCGCACAAAACGCCGACTTCCTGAAAGCCGACGCTCTGGTCATCCACGACGGGCCGGCGCACGCCAGTGGCCGGCCCACCGCCGTGTTCGGCAACCGCGGCCTGCAAACGCTGACCCTGACGGTCTTCGGCCCGAAAGCGCCGCTTCACAGCGGCCACTTCGGCAACTACGTTCCCAATCCGGCGTTTAACCTGGCGCGCCTGCTTGGGTCAATGAAGGATGAGCAGGGGCGGGTGACGATTCCCGGCTACTACAGCCATGTGCGCATCAGCGCCGGCGACAAGAAAGTGCTGGCCAGCGCCGGCGATGACGAGGCCTCCATCCGGCGCCGCGTCGGTATCGTCAAGGCGGAACAGGTCGGCAGCAATTATCAGGAATCCCTGCAGTATCCGTCGCTGAACATCCGCGGCTTGTCTGCCGCCGGCGTGGGACCGCTCGCGGCGAACATCATCCCCAAAGAAGCGATCGCAGAAATCGACGTGCGCACGACGGCCGATTCGAACGTCGACTACCTCACCGGCCTGATCCGCACCTACATCGCCAAACACGGCTATACGCTGCTCGACCATGAACCCACCGACGCCGAGCGCGAGCGCTTCCCGTTGATGGCGCGCCTGCAAGAAGGGCGCCCGGCGGACGCTGCCCTGCAGCCGATGGATGCCCCCATCCGCCACTGGGTCGAATCGGCGCTGGCCACGGCGCATCAGGGCGAGGGAGCCAAAGGGACACCGGTGCTGATCCGGGCCCAGGGCGGCACTGTGCCCACGCACGAAATCGTGGCGCCGCTGAAGGTGCCGTTCGTGCTGGTGTCGGTGGTCAATACCGACAATAACCAGCACGCTTTCGACGAAAATCTGCGGATGGGAAATTATCTGTCCGGCATGCGCTCGATGCTGGGCTTGCTGAACACGCCGTACCCTTGATCGGACCGACGTTATCACCATGCTGCTGGGCTTTCGCCTGTGCCGGGGTTTGCCGGGCAGCCCTTGCTTGCCGTTGCCCCGCTGGCAAAGGCTGGTACTTGCTTTGGTTGATGGCTGCGCCAACTCCTTGCTGATCGAGAATGTCAGAGCACCGATCTGCGTGATACGCTGAACATCTTCAAATTCCAATATGGACGCCAAATGAAATTCAGTGTCACTCTAATTACTGCTCTTTGGCTGGCTACAGTCGGCGCCACCAATGCTGTCGGCGCGGACACGCGCGAGCAGTTTCTGGCCACCTTGCAGAGCCTGTGTGGTCAGCGGTTTGACGGGATGCTCACGTACGCGATCGATCCCAAAAACCCTTACGTCGGCCAGAAGATGTCGACCGAAATCGTTTGCACAGGTTCCGACATACGCATGCCTGTCGCAGTTGGCGATGACCATTCGCGCACCTGGATTTTTACCCGCATCGGCGCCGGATTGGATCTGCGTCATGACCACCGGCATCCGGATGGCACGCCCGAAATTGTGACAATGTACGGGGGACAGGCCACCGATACTGGATCGGCGCTGGCACAGTCCTTTCTCGCCGATGCTGTAACGTTCAAGCTGTTTCCTGGTTCGGAAACCAATGTCTGGACAATCAGTTTCAGCGCAGACCGCTCTGTGTTGACGTATCACCTTGACCGTCACGCCAAGCCGCGCATCGAGTTCGTCATGCAACGCGTTGTACCCTGACCTCGATCATCTAACGTCAGCCAATATTCCTTGGCACGCCCATCATTCATATTTGACAGATACCCATCCATAACACCGCGAGAGCGAAAAACCCGCCGAGCCCTTCGAAGCAGCGGCTTTCGTAATTCTTGAGGATAGGTGAAACGTGACGATTGGCTCGAAACCCCATGAATGCCGGCCTTCAGCGGCTCAGTTAACGGAAGTTGGCTCTGCCATTGGGACCGGTCGAGAGCGCCTAAAGACATGCGTGTTACGGCGTTACGGCATAACGAATTGGCGGAGGTTTTTAGGCCACCTCGAATAACCGCGCATTTGAGAAATTGAACCAGTCATCGGCGCCGCTGCGGAATTCGCGATCGATTTCCGAGGTGATTTCGGTGAGTGACAGGATGTTTTCAAAGCATCTGCGAGCATCTTGGGCCTTTTTTCCGTGGGCATGACGCCCGGTTCCGCGCTTTAGAACGCCCGCACCCTCGTTCTTTCAAAAAAAAGAGCCGTTGTAAGTTGTAGCTGGCAGTTTTGAGGTGCAGAAGGTGGTGCGCACGATTTCCTTGCAGCGCACCAGTCCCGCCATGTGGCGCATGGCGCCGAAGACAATGTTCGACACGGGCCCATGGCGTGGCGATTCGCCGGTTGCGCTGCTTCCGCGTGTCGGAAATCGGTTTGTTGGCACTGCCTTTGCGCCGGACCGGTGCTTGTACCAGCGAAGCGTCGATGATCTGGCCGCAGCGCTTCACATAGCCGTGTGCCAGCACTGCTGCTGCACTGGGTCGAACAGCTTGGTCCCCAGACCGGCTTGGGCCAGATGGTCTCGGAACAACCAGATTGTCTTGGCATCAAGGATGGTGCTGCTCTCGGTCAGGCCGAGGAACTGCAGGAAGCTGCGGCGATCCAGCAGCTGATACTCGAGCGCGTCGTCGGCCAGGTTGTAGAGTTGTTGCAGGATCAGAATCTTGGTCATCAGAACCGTGGCAAACGGTGGCCGACCACCCTTGGCCCGCGACGGGCGAGGCAAGTCGGTATCGATTTCATCGGCTTATGCCGCAATATCAACGTGTTTGCTCAGACCGACGAGCGGATCATCCAGCTTCGAACGCCGGTTTCCACGTTCTTCTTCAGCAAACGCAGTGAAAGTTTTCAGAGGTCGTCTTCATGCGCTCATGGCTCAAATCGAGTTCTCCGAATTTCACATCAGTCCATGCTGTCGATCTGTGTGCCAATTAGGCTACACAAAAGACAAGAGCAGGCAAGATCTGTGGAAAGTTTACAAGTGCCAAGGCAAGTAATTGAAAGTAAATGGTCTTTTGCAAACTTGGTCACGCGCTCGGCAGAATTGTAAGTAACAACGTCAATTAAGATTAAATTGTATTTTTTTAAAAAAAAATAGACGAATAATTATTTTTAGACTACATTCTTTATCTAGTCAGGTATTGAATATTTTTGTGTGTCATTCATCAGCGATAATTTTCGGTAATTTTGAGGAGCTAAAAATGTCAAAGAAGATTTCAGATGTGGAATATAAAAATATCTCTGCGGAAGTAATAAATGCAATAAATCAATATACAGACGAAGATATGGACCCAACCTCGCTGGGCTTTGACCCAATGAAAATATTTTTAACAAAAAACCTTGGAATTGGCCCTACGTTGATCGGCCAACTGTCTGTGCCACTGACAAAAATATCAAATCGCCACGGCGGTAGAGGCGTAGGCGTCATTTCAGCTAGTGAAGCGCAGACTGTGGACGATGAGTTAAAGCTTGTCATTGCTTCTATAGAGGAAAAAAAATGAAGAAAATAATTTTTCTGCTAATTTTATTTATCGTATCTGTATCGGCAAATGCACAGTTAAATCTCAAAGCAGGGCGTTCTCAAAGACCAAGTGCAACACCTTTCCTGTAAGGTGCCGCCATGGCGAAAATCTACAAACACCTGACCACCCAAGAGCGCGCAGTCGTCATGACCATGCGCGCCGACGAGTGTTCCAC
>JALYUM010000113.1 GCA_030853745.1 Pseudomonadota bacterium
GCCATGCAGCGAATTCACGCGAATGTGCGGCAGCGCCAGGATTTGTTCGAGTGCGCCGCCCGGCAAAATGTTCACCGAGTGCGCGTCGTCATACTGGTCGTCCATCGACAACTCCGCTCGCTCGCGATGGTCCATCTTGCCGGCCACCGACTGCACCGCCTGCAGCAGGCTGCCGCCGAGCGCCACGTTCATCTCCTGAAAGCCGCGGCAAATCGCCAGAATGGGAATCCCGCGTGCCACGGCTGCCCGGATCAGCGGCAAGGTGGTCAGGTCGCGCGCAGGATCTTGTGGCAGCGACGGATCGAGCACTTCCTGCGAGTAATAACTTGGGTGCACATTCGATGCAGAACCCGTCAGCATGATGCCGTCGATCGTGCCCAGTACCGTGTCGAGGTCGAGCGATTCGCCCAGCGACGGCAGGATCATCGGCGCGCAGTCGGCGCCAATGACGACAGCGTCGACATATTTATACTGCGCAGCGTGATAAGGATGCTCGCCGAAGTCGCGTGTGCAGGCTGGAACAATAACTGTAGGTCGCATGGTCTGATCCTTTACGTTTGTCTGGATCGGGACTGGTAGCGAAACGCCCGCCAAATGAATGTTCAACGGAAAATGATAGCGCGGATGATACAAAGATGCCAACACAGCAGACATTCCGCTACCGTAGGCGCGAAAGCGATATGTATTTACAATTATTGGAAAGCGACTTTCGTGATCAAATCGTCATTTGATTAATATCAAAGGGGAGCGACGTGCGCGACAAGATCTGGACTGTGATGCTGATGGCGCTGTTTGCCGGCGGAGCCAAGGCGACGCCTGCGTTCGTCAATGCCGGACTCGGCGGCTACAGCGCATCGTACAACTGCCGCTACCTGGTCGCAGGCGGATGCAATGGGGCGTCAAACAGTCCTACTGGCTACAACATGATGGGCTCCGCCAACTACACGTCCACCAGCGCGACGTCCTCACTGCACGACACCGTACGTGGCGCGAGCGCCCATACGGCGGCCTATGCCAGCCCCACCAGTTACCTTCCCGAATTGCATGCCTACGCCAGCAGCGACGGCACGTATTCGCCCGCACTGGGTAACATCAACCCAAGCTTGTACACGGGCGAATGGTCGGCATTTGCCGACGCCAATACCTGGGGCGTGCAGGGTTACCAGTACGATGGCGCTACGCCGTTCGATTTGGTCATCAATATCAGGCTGAACAGTATCTTTTCGGCTGATTTGAGCAGCTCGCTCCGGCTCGGCCATTCGGCATTTCAGATCGCCATCTTCAGCATCGAAGGCTACGACTTCAACCGAGATACCTTTTGCCCGATGAACGCCGCGGCTAGCTACGCCTGCCCGGGCGTGAGAATTTATGCCCGTACCGAAGATACTCTGCACAACACGGGAACGGTAGAGACGACCCTCCACTACCTGGTCGCCCAAGGCGCCCGTTTCTATGTCGGCGCTTTCCTCGACGCCAACGTCTGTTGTGGCCAGACAGTCGACTCCTCGCACACCTTGCGCATGGCGTTCAATGACCCGAGCTTGCTGTCGAGTATTGCCGTGGCCGGCGTGCTGCCGCTCGACGCGGAGGTCGATGAGCCGGGCGGTATGGCACTACTTGTCGCAGGCCTGGGTCTGATCGCGCTGATCATCAACCGGCGCCGCGCGAATGCTGCCGGCACCGGGCCGGACTGCTGAGCGACGCTCAATATTCGTTGTACTTGCGCATATCGCCGCGCACCAGCTCGGCCGGGTACTTCGCGCGATTGAGCACCATCTTTTCGTCCACCGCCGCGACCAGATCGACGTCGAGTTTGTCCGCCAGGCGCACCAGGTAGACCAGCACATCGGCCATTTCGTGGCGCACCTGCACCAGTTTTTCCGGCCCGAGTTCTTCGATCCGGCCATGCTGCAACCACTGAAAATGCTCCAGCAATTCGGCCGCCTCGACCGACAGGGCTGCCGACAAATTTTTGGGTGTATGAAACTGGTCCCAGTCGCGCTCGTCGACAAACACCCGCACCAGGTCGCGCACGCGCGCAAACTCTCCGTTTTCGTCAGCCAATGGGCACTCCGTTGTAAGATTGTGATCATGATGAACACCTCACCACGACGCATGGTCGTCATGGGCGTTTCCGGTTGCGGCAAAAGCGATATCGGACAGCGCCTGGCCACCGCGCTCGGCATGCCCTTTGTCGAAGGCGATGCCTGGCACTCTCCTGACAACATCGCGAAGATGGCAGCCGGCATTCCTTTGACGGACGACAACCGTGCCGTCTGGCTGGCCACCTTGCGTGACCAGATCGCCAACAGCGCCGGCCTCGTGCTGTCCTGCTCTGCGTTAAAACGCCGTTACCGCGACCTGCTGCGGGAGGGCGATCCTGCGTTGTTCTTCGTTGAACTCGACGGTTCGCGCGCGCTGATCGAAGAACGCATGCGTGCCAGGCGTGGCCACTTCATGCCCACGTCTCTGCTCGACAGCCAGTTCCGCGACCTCGAGCCCTTGCAAGCCGACGAAGCCGGGCTCCGCGTCGATATCAGCGGCAGCCCGGCAGCGATTACCGACGCTATCCTGGTCGGGCTCAACGCCCGGTAAGGATGCCCGCTTCGCCGGCCAGGCCTACTTTGACCTTGTAAGCGAGCAAGCGCGCTTCCAGCTTGGTGGCAATTTCTTCGTGGCTGCTGACAGTCATGCCCAGGTCGCGCAGCAAGCCGTCCGACAAGCCGTACACCCAGCTGTGAATGGTCAGCTCCTGGCCGCGTTCCCAGGCATCGCGCACGACCGTGGTCTGCGCCACGTTGATGACCTGCTCGGCCACGTTCAGCTCGCACAAACGATCGGCACGGGCCGGGATGTCAACCACTTCGCCGAGGTAACGGTCGTATTTGTGGGCGACGTCCTGGACGTGGCGCAGCCAGTTGTCGGCCAGGCCCACACGGCGGCCGGTCAGCGCAGCATGCACGCCCGAGCAACCATAATGGCCGCAGACGATCACGTGCTTTACCTTCAGCACGTCGACGGCGAACTGCAGGACGGTCAGCGCGTTCAGGTCCGAGTGCACCACCACGTTGGCAATATTCCGGTGCACGAACAATTCTCCCGGCGCCATGCCGAGCAATTCATTCGCAGGCACGCGGCTGTCGGAGCAACCGATCCACAGATATTCCGGACTCTGTTGCGAGGCCAGCGATTTAAAGAAATCCGGGTTCTGCGCGATCATTGTCGCGGCCCATTCGCGGTTGCGTGCAAACAGGTCTTCGGCCTTCAGGCCAGTGCTTTTAGTATCCATATGGCTAGTTTACCTTAAACCTCGCTGGCGTTAAAAAAAAACCACCGGGGGCTGATGCCCACGGCGGTTCATATTTACTGGCAAAAACATGGGCTTACTCGAAGAAATCCTTGACCTTGTCCATCCAGCTCTTGCTTTGCGGGTTGTGCTTGGCGCCACCTTCGATGGTCAGACGATCGAACTCACGCAGCAGATCCTTCTGCTTGTCGTTGAGCTTGACCGGTGTTTCCACGACCACGTGACAGAACAGATCGCCGTGATAACCGGAGCGTACGCCTTTGATGCCCTTCGACTTCAGGCGGAAGGTTTTGCCTGACTGCGTGCCTTCAGGAATCGTAAACGACACCTTGCCGGACAACGTTGGCACTTCGATTTCGCCACCCAGGGTTGCCTTGGTAAACGAGATCGGCATTTCGCAATGCAGATCATCGCCTTCACGCTGGAACACCGCGTGTGCCTTGATGTGAATCTCGACGTACAAGTCGCCCGCCGGTCCGCCATTCGTGCCCGGTTCACCGTTGCCGGTGGAGCGGATGCGCATGCCGTTATCGATACCTGCCGGAATTTTCACTTCCAACGTCTTGTTGCGCTTGATGCGTCCGGCGCCGCTGCAGGCTGGGCATGGCTCGGGAATAATTTTTCCTGAACCATGGCATTTAGGACAGGCTTGCTGGACGCTGAAGAAACCTTGCTGCATGCGTACCTGGCCGTGGCCCGCACACGTGGTACAGGTCACTGGCTGCGTGCCCGGCTTGGCGCCGCTACCGTGGCAGGTGTCGCACTTGTCCCAGCTTGGCACGCGGATCTGCGTGTCGTAGCCGGCCGCTGCCTGCTCAAGCGTGATCTCGAGGTTGTAGCGCAAATCGCCGCCACGATAAACCTGCGGACCGCTCGAACGGCCGCGTCCGGCGCCGCCGCCAAAAATGTCGCCGAAAATGTCGCCGAATGCGTCGCCAAATCCGCCGGCACCGCCGCCGAAGCCGCCGCCACCCATATTCGGATCCACGCCAGCGTGACCATGGCGGTCGTACGCTTCGCGCTTTTCCGGATTGGTCAGCATCTCGTACGCTTCTTTGACTTCCTTGAACTTCTCTTCCGACTCTTTATTGTCCGGATTGCGGTCCGGATGATATTTCATCGCGAGCTTGCGATAGGACTTCTTGATTTCTTCTTCCGAAGCCGTTTTCGAGACGCCAAGAATCTCGTAAAAATCACGCTTTGCCATGTGCGGGCACCTTGCTGTTTATCTGCTAATGAAACGGTCTATGCAAAAAGACCGAGCCGGGCACCATATCGGCTGCTGCGGCTCGGCCTTCCCTAAAGGACACTTACAAGCCTGCTGCGCGTTGCACTGGCGGTCTGCGATGCTCGCTGTACATTCGCACAGCTGCGCTTCTCAACCACCATTGCTGCCGCTCGCAACGACTATCGAGGCCCTTATATTCTTGTTACTTGGCGTCCTTGACTTCCTTGAAGTCGGCGTCCACCACGTCGTCTTGCGGCTGAGCTTGCTCGCCACCAGGCTGCTGACCACCAGGCTGACCACCTTCGCCACCGGCTGCCTGCTGTGCCTGCATGTCGGCGTACATCTTCTCGCCCAGTTTCTGCGCCGCGGTGTTCAGCGTGGCAGTCTTGGCATCGATGTCGGCCTTGTCGCCAGATTTGATGGCGCCTTCCAGCGCGACAATCGCTTCTTCGATCGCGGTTTTTTCAGCTGCTTCCAGCTTGTCGCCATGTTCGGTCAGCGATTTTTTGGTCGAGTGCACCAAAGCATCGGCGCCGTTGCGCGATTCAGCCAGTTCTTTCACTTTCTTGTCTTCCTCGGCATTGACTTCAGCGTCTTTCACCATTTTCTGGATTTCCGCTTCGGTCAGGCCCGAGTTGGCCTTGATCGTGATCTTGTTTTCTTTGCCAGTGGCTTTGTCTTTCGCGCCGACGTGCAGAATACCGTTGGCGTCGATGTCGAAAGTCACTTCAATCTGTGGCGTGCCACGCGATGCTGGCGGGATGCCTTCCAGGTTGAATTCGCCCAGGCCTTTGTTACCGGCCGCGATTTCGCGCTCACCCTGGAACACCTTGATGGTCACGGCCGGCTGGTTGTCGTCGGCGGTCGAAAACACCTGAGAAAACTTGGTCGGGATCGTCGTGTTCTTGTGAATCATCTTGGTCATCACGCCACCCAGGGTTTCGATACCCAGCGACAGCGGCGTTACGTCCAGCAGCAGCAAATCTTTGCGCTCGCCCGACAGTACGGAACCTTGAATGGCGGCGCCGACAGCGACGGCTTCATCCGGGTTCACGTCTTTCCGTGGATCCTTGCCGAAGAACTCTTTGACCTTTTCCTGCACCTTTGGCATACGCGTCATACCGCCAACCAGAATGATGTCATCGATGTCGGACACTTTAACGCCAGCATCTTTAATCGCGATGCGGCATGGCTCCATCGTTGCAGCAATCAGTTCCTCAACCAGCGACTCGAGTTTGGCGCGGGTCATTTTCAGGTTCAGGTGGACCGGCGCGCCGTTCGCCATGGCGATGTACGGCTCGTTGATTTCGGTCTGCTGCGACGACGACAATTCGATCTTCGCGCGCTCGGCCGAAGCCTTGATGCGCTGCAGGGCGATTGGATCTTTTTTCAGATCCAGACCGTTGATTTTCTTGAATTCTTCGATGATGTAATCGATGATGCGCTGGTCGAAGTCTTCGCCGCCCAGGAAGGTGTCGCCGTTGGTCGACAGCACTTCGAACTGCTTTTCGCCATCGACGTCAGCAATTTCAATGATCGACACGTCGAACGTACCGCCACCCAGATCGTACACAGCGATCTTGCGGTCGCCCTTGTCGGTTTTGTCGAGGCCGAACGCCAGTGCAGCAGCGGTTGGCTCGTTGATGATGCGTTTTACGTCCAGACCCGCGATACGGCCGGCGTCTTTGGTGGCTTGACGCTGCGAGTCGTTGAAGTATGCCGGCACGGTGATGACCGCTTCGGTGACTTCTTCGCCGAGGTAGTCTTCAGCGGTTTTCTTCATTTTGCGCAGCACTTCAGCGGAAATTTGCGGTGGCGCCAGCTTCTTGTCGCGTACACCGATCCAGGCGTCGTTATTGTCCGCCTTCATGATCTTGTACGGCATCAGCGCGATGTCTTTTTGTACTTCTTTTTCGTCGAACTTACGGCCGATCAGGCGCTTCACAGCAAACAGCGTGTTCTGCGGGTTGGTGACTGCCTGGCGTTTTGCCGTGGCGCCAACCAGGATTTCGCCATCTTCCTGATATGCAATGATCGATGGTGTCGTACGCGTGCCCTCAGCATTCTCGATCACCTTTGGCTGACCATTTTCCATGATCGCGACGCACGAGTTGGTGGTACCCAGGTCGATGCCAATAATTCTGCCCATGATTTTTTCCTTTTATGTACTAAGTGTTTGGATGTTTCAGATATAGGGAAAAACTGCGTGCTTTCAAGAGCGTAGTGAAACTTCAATACGAAAGCAGCACGTCGTTTTTTTGTTTTATTGCTGAATTACTTCGCTTGCGCTGCGGTGACAATCGCCGGGCGCAGCAAGCGGTCCGCGATCATGTAACCTTTTTGCAACACGGTAACAACCGTGTTGGCTTCCTGATCAGCAGGCACAACTGCCACGGCCTGGTGCTTGTTAGGGTCGAGCTTGTCGCCTTGCACCGGCTGGATTTCCAGCAGGCGGTTCTTTTCAAATGCCGAGGTCAGCTGCTTGAGCGTCATTTCAACGCCTTCCTTCAGCGATTCCAGAGAAGGCGTTTCCACTTTCAGCGCCATCTCGAGGCTGTCACGCACCGGCACCATGGCCTCGGCGAAACTCTCGATGGCAAATTTATGCGCCTTGCTGACGTCTTCCTGGGCGCGGCGGCGGATGTTTTCGCCTTCCGCCTTGGCGCGCATGAAGGCGTCGTGCATTTCGGCCAGCTTGGCTTCTGTCGCGCTCAGCTGTTCTTCCACACTTGGCGTGCCAGCCGCAGTTTGCGCCTGGGCGGCATCAGCCGTTTCGCCATTGGCTGCCTGGTTCAACTCTTGGTTTTCTTGGTCTTGCATTGAAAAAACTCCTGATATCAAGCACTTAAGGGGAATGGAACTTGCGTTTGCTCACTCACAGGCAAGCAAATGGGGCGATCTCCTACATTTTCAAGGGGATTGACAAATCGACCTTAAAAAATAATTACTGTAATGAATTGTTACACTTATTACTTGATGAACAGAGCACCGTGGTGCACTGCGGCATAGTATCGAACCGACAAGGCACGCCGGGCGCGCTTGACGCCCGGCACCTTCATGGAGGGTGTATGAGATTGCAACTGATTAGTGCTGCCGTGCTGGCCTACATCATCCTGACCATTATGTGGCTGTGCTACGCCCACCTCGGTGACCAGTATTCGATTCCCTGAAGCGCTCCCGCAATACGCTCTCTTAATTCGGGGCGCCCAGCGCCAGTGCGTTTGCCCGGCCTACCGCAGCTTCTGCCTGTTGCGCCTCCTGCTGCGCACCCGACAGCACGGTCGGCCAGCCGATCATCTGGGACTCGGCAATCTCGCCCAGCGCGGAAATCCAGCGCGGCGACTCATTCAGGCAGGCGATGTAGTGAAATTCCTTGCCACCTGCCGCTAGAAAATCGTGTTTCGCCTCGAGGCCGATTTCTTCCAGCGTTTCCAGGCAGTCGCTGGTAAAACCCGGGCAGATCAGATCGACCCGTTGTACCCCACCCGCAGCCAGGGCCACCAGCGTCGGCGCCGTGTACGGCTGCAGCCATTCGGTGCGGCCAAAGCGCGACTGGAACGTCACCATATAGTCGTCCTTAGACAGTTGCAACTGGGTCGCCACCAGGCGCGCTGTTTTATAGCACTCGCAGTGGTAAGGGTCGCCGAGCAGCAGGCTGCGTTTTGGGATGCCGTGAAAACTCATCACCAGTTTTTCGCCGCGACCGTGCGCTTCCCAATGCGCTTCGATCGATGCGCACAACGCCGCGATATACCCGTCATGGTCGTGGTAATGCTTGACCATGCGCAGTTCCGGCACATTGCGCACCTTGGCGAAATGGGCGAACACGGCGTCGAAGATCGAGGCCGTGGTGGTGGCCGAATATTGTGGATAGGCCGGCAAGATGGCGATGCGGTCGACGCCGTCGGCTTTCAGCTTGTCCAGCACTTCCGGCAGCGACGGTGAGCCGTAACGCATCGCCATCTTGACTGTCAAACCGGTGTGCCCCCGTTCCGCCAGGTGCTTGCGCAACAGATGGGTCTGCGCCTGGGTGTGCACTTTCAGCGGCGAGCCGTCTTTCGACCAGATCGTCGCGTATTTCTTCGCCGATTGACCAGAGCGGAACGGCAAAATGAAAATGTTCAGAATGCACCACCACACCAGACGCGGAATTTCCACGACGCGCTGGTCGGACAAGAACTCCTTCAGGTAGCGCTTGACGGCCTTGCGCGTGGGGGCGTCCGGCGTGCCGAGGTTGACCAGGACGACGGCGCTGGTCGGCACGGTGCCGTGGGTGTAAGGCGGTTCTTTTCGGAAGAGCATCAGGATGGCGGCGTTGGCGAGGTACGGGCGGCCATTATAAAGTCCGCCCATGCCAATCGAAGGGTTTTTCCCGCGCAGACGGGAATCCATGGCACATCATCGAAGCTGGTGAAGGCGAATTGCGGCCATTCCTCCGAAATGTGTTGTGAAATGCTCACTGATGATCCGCAATGGCGTGCTATGGAGGCGTTGTGTAGCAAGGCCGCCTGCGCGGGAAAACTACAACGCCAGTAACTCGCGCGCGTGCTTCCGGGTGGTCGCTGTGATTTCCAGCCCGCCCAGCATCCGCGCCACTTCTTCCACGCGCGCCTTGTTGTCAAGCACATCGATGCGCGACACCGTTTTACCGGCCTCGGTGGTGCCTTTCGCTACCTGGAAATGCTGGTTGGCCTGGCTCGCCACCTGCGGCAAGTGGGTCACGCACAAAACTTGCCGCTCCTGTCCCAGCCGCTTCAGCAGGCGCCCCACTACCTCGGCGACGCCGCCACCGATGCCGCTGTCGACCTCGTCGAAAATCAGCGTCGGCGTGGTCGTTGCGTGCGAGGTGATGACGGAAATGGCCAGCGCAATGCGCGCCAGTTCGCCGCCCGACGCCACCTTTGCCAACGGGCGCGGCGCCACACCGGCATGGCCGGCGACGAGGAATTCCACCTGCTCGACACCGTGCGCGGCGGGCTCCGACGGGTTCAAGGCGACCACGAAACTGCCGCCTGTCATGTTCAGATCTTGCATGGCAGCCGTCACTTGCGTGCTGAGCAATTTAGCAGCGGCAATGCGCTTGACGGACAATTTTGCGGCAGCGGCAAGATAGTCGTTCTTGCGCTGTTCTTCCTGGCGGCGCAAGCCATCGAGATCGCTGGCATCGGCCAGCTGGCGCAGCTTTTCCGCCAACGCCGCGTGCTCGTCCGGCAGCTCATCCGGGGTCACGCGGAATTTGCGCGCCGTACTGTGAATGGCTTCCAGGCGCGCTTCGACCTGGCGCAGGCGCGCCGGATCGAGCTCGACGCGGTCGAGATAATCGTTCAGCTCGGACACGGCTTCCTGCAACTGGATGAGCGCTGGCTGCATGCAATCGAGCACCGGCTGCAGACCGGCATCGACAGCGACCAGCTTCAACAGTTTCTGGTTCAGCGACGACAACGTGGACAAAATCGGCTGGTCTGCGTCGGAAATCACTGATAACGCTTCCTGCGCGCCTTCCAGCAGGCTGGCCGCGTGCGATAGGCGGCTGTGCTCGTTGCCAATATCGGTCCACTCGCCAGCCTTGACGGCCAGTTTATCGAGCTCCTGCACCTGCCACTCGAGCCGCTCACGCTCGATCAGGACGTTTTTGGCATTTGATTCGTAGTCTTCACGCTGGCGTGCCAGTGCGCGCCACGCCTTGTGCGCAGCCAAGACCGCCGGCACCTCGGCCTGGCCGCCACCTGACTTATTATCCAGCAATATGCGCTGCGCCTCCGGTTTCAGCAGCGACTGATGCGCGTGCTGACCGTGAATGTCGACCAGCAGATCGCCCAGTTCACGCAATTGCGCGGCGGTGGCGGCAACGCCGTTGATATACGCTTTCGAGCGGCCGGCGTTGTCGATCACGCGGCGCAGCAGCGCCCCACCCTCGTCGGCGGCCAGCGCATGTTGTTCGAGCCAGACAGCAGCGGCGTCGGTGACGGCGAAGTCGGCCGTGATGTCGGCTTTAGGCGCGCCTTCGCGCACCACGCTGGCATCGCCGCGGCCGCCCAGCGCCAGCTGCAACGCATC
Source organism: Pseudomonadota bacterium (assembly GCA_030853745.1). Taxonomy (GTDB): domain Bacteria; phylum Pseudomonadota; class Gammaproteobacteria; order Burkholderiales; family Burkholderiaceae_D; genus JALYUM01. Next base: position 10,593 of record JALYUM010000113.1, read on the forward strand.
GATCAGGATCGATTTACCCGCCCCGGTTTCGCCGGTGAAGACGGAAAAGCCTGGAGAAAACTCGAGCTCGATCGTGTCGACAATGACGAAATCGCGGATGGTGAGGGTACGCAGCATAGGTGGCGGTGGTCTCGCAGTGGTCTATTGGCGGGGCTTGGCCTGGAGCGACGGGTTCTCGTTCCAGTGCAGCTTTTCGCGCAGGGTGTCGTAGTAGCTCCAGCCTTGCGGGTGCAGGAACGTGATGGTGTTGGGCGAGCGCGCAATGACGATGCGGTCGCCCACCTGCAGGCTGGCAAAGGTTTGCATGTCGAAATTGACGCTGGTATCGCGCCCATTCAAAATTTCGACGACGATTTCGCTCGCCTCCGGCACCACGATAGGCCGGTTCGACAGCGCGTGCGGCGCAATTGGCACCAGCACGATGCCTTGCAGGCTCGGGTGCAGCAGCGGGCCGCCGGCCGACAGTGCGTACGCGCTCGACCCGGTAGGCGTGGAAATGATCAGGCCGTCCGACCGCTGGGCATACATGAACTTGCCGTCGACTTCCACTTTCAGTTCGACCATCCCGGCACCGGCACCGCGCGATACCACCACATCGTTGACAGCCAGGCCTTCGGCAATCGCCATGCCGTCGCGCATGACCCGAGCCGCCAGCAAGGTGCGCTTTTCGGCCGTGCTGCGGCCGGCCAGAATGTCGCCCAGCACGGGAATCATGCGGTCGATCGGGACGTCGGTCATGAAGCCGAGCCGGCCCTGATTGATGCCCACCAGCGGCACATCCCAGGGCGCCAGCTGGCGCGCGATGCCGAGCATGGTGCCATCGCCGCCCATCACGACGACCAGGCAGGCGACTTCGCCAATTTCGGCCACGGTGAGCGACTCGATGCCGGCCATCTCCAGGTGCGCCGCGGTGGATTCTTCCAGCACCACGCGGTAGCCGGCGCCGCGCAAAAAGGCCAGGATGCCGGCGACTGGTTTCTCGATGCCCAGCGTGTTGTGCCGCACGACCAGCGCGATGGTTTGTTGCGATGCAGGCGTGGCAGACATAGGATCTCGGCGAATGAAACAATGGACAGCAGCGTAACCGATTCTCACCTGTTCTGCCACGCGAAGGCATTGCAGGACTGGTTATCCATACAGTATAAAGGCAGCCACGCGCTTACGGCAAGGTTCACACCACGACGGCCGAGCCCAGCGTGGCTGCAATGGCGAGCACGATGCAGAGCATGTGCAGCAGCATCAGCACGGCCCAGTGCAGCAGCGTGACAAACCAGCCCCCGCCATACACGTGGCGCATGGCGAGCGGCAGGTAGACGACCATCCAGGCCAGCAGCACAACGTGGGCAAAGCCCCAGCCCGACGGGATGACGATCTGCAGCGCCAGCATCGCAAAAGCAAAGGCGTTGGCATGCAGGGCAAACAGCAGATGGGCGCCAAATTTTCTCCCGGTGCCCAGGTACAGCAGTTTCAGCAGCAAGGCAAAAACCGGCATCAACGCAAACAGCGCATACGGCCCGACACTGAAAAACTTCGCCTTCAGCTGGCGCCCCATTTCTTGTTTCGGCAAGCCCATGAATTTATTCACCCGCGCGCCCCAGCCGTGGTGCAGCTTGTCCGCTGCAGTGCCGACATGATCGGTGATATCTTCGCCCTCGCTGCGGAGACGCAGCGGCGCATCCGGCTTTGCAGGCGCCGTCACCTGACCGGGCGCGACGGTGGCCGCGTCTGTGTCGCTTTCAAGGAAATGGACGCCACTCAGGTTGATCAGCGCGAAAAAAATCAGGCTGAATGTCAGGTACAGCCGCAACGGCTGCACGTGGCGCACGCGCCGGCCCTCGATGTATGCCATCGTCAATCGCCCCGGCTGGCACATCAGCAGCCACAGGCTTTTCCAGAGCTTGCCTTCGAAGGCAACGTAATGGCCGATGAACTCATGCAGAAATTCGCGCGTGCTGGGCGGGTGCAGTATGGTTTCCTGGCTGCACTGGTAGCAAAAATTGCCTGCCGCCGCGGCATTGCAGTTCGGGCAGCGTACAGGAACAGCCTGGGACCCGGTGACAGCGTGCATGACAAAGTTCACAATAAAATAAACACTGTTAGTATCCAAATACTTGCAAAAAATCATCATCCAATTGCGCGACTTCGTTCTTGCAGAGGGGTTACGATTCAGACAATTGATGATCAAGGAGACAGCATGGCAACCGAAGCACCCGATCGTCGGGTCAACACCGACGCAAAAATTGAAAACGATGACGCCAAGCGCCAGCCACACGAGCGCGACGAGTCGCCTGACGGCCAGGAGCGCGCGCCCACCGGCGTCGGCAAGCAGGCTGCATCCGACCTGGAGCAGGGCCTGGTCGATACCGACCTGCGTAATACTCCGGGCCTGGCGCCCACCGGCGATGCTGCAGGTCAATCCGGCCAGGCCAAACCACAAGCCGACCGCGGGGACGCGATGCGCGATCACAATAATCCAACACCAACAAGAGGAAACCAATAATGACCCCTGTCCGCCTGCCGCTAGCTATCGCCCTGTCCGCTCTTTGCCTCGCCGCGTGCGCGCAGCCTGCTGCAACGACCGTGGCCCCCGTTGCTCCCGGCCAGTATCCGGTTGGCTTCGGCCCCAATCCGCAGCTGCCGGCGCCGGAAAAATCGTTGATCCCGACGGTGCATATCGCGAAGGCACAGGGCTGGCCGAATGGCGCCAGGCCGACAGCAGCAGCTGGTTTGACGGTCACGCCTTATGCCACCGGTCTCGACCATCCGCGCTGGCTGTACGTGCTGCCGAACGGCGACGTCCTGGTGGCTGAATCGAACAAGCCGGCGCAAGAAAAAGACCCGTTCAGCATCAAGGGTGCCGTACAAAAGCAGGTCATGAAAAAAGCCGGCGCCGGTGTCGCCTCGCCGGACCGCATCATGTTGTTGCGCGGCCAGATGGCCAATGGCATGGCGGTGACCAAAACCGTCTTCATGGAAAACATCCGCTCGCCGTTTGGCATGGTCCTGGTGGGCAACGATTTGTACGTGGCGGGCTCCGACGCGCTCTACAAATTTCCGTACAAGGAAAACGACACCAAAATTACTGCCAAGGGCGTCAAGGTCTGGGACCTGCCAGCTGGCATCAATCACCACTGGACCAAGAACGTCGTGGCCAGTGCCGACGGTAAAAAACTGTATGTCACCGTGGGCTCGAACAGCAATGTCGGCGAAAACGGCATGAATGTCGAAGAAGGCCGCGCAGCCATCTGGGAATTCGATCCGGTAACAGTCAAGGGCCGCATTTTTGCCAGCGGTTTGCGCAATCCGAATGGCATGGCGTGGAACCCGGAAAGCAAGATGCTCTGGACCGCCGTCAACGAACGCGACGAACTGGGGAACGACCTGGTGCCCGACTACATGACCTCGGTAAAAGACGGCGGCTTCTATGGCTGGCCGTACAGCTATTACGGCCAGAACGTCGACAAGCGCATCGAGCCGGCGCGCCCTGATCTGGTGGCCAAGGCACTGGTGCCAGACTACGCGCTCGGTGCCCACACCGCCTCACTGGGCCTGGCGTTCTACACCGGCTCGCTGCTGCCGCAATTTAAAAACGGCGCCCTGATCGGCCAGCACGGTTCGTGGAACCGCAAGCCATACTCGGGCTACAAACTGGTGTATGTACCCTTCTCAGGCGGCAAGCCAAGCGGCCCGCCGCAAGATGTGCTGACCGGCTTCATCAAGGACGAAGTAGCGTTTGGCCGCCCGGTTGGCGTTGCCGTCGACAAGGCTGGCGCGATCTTGCTGGCTGATGATGTCGGCAACGTTGTCTGGCGCCTCACACCAGCAAGTGGAGCTACCGCACCCGCCGTTGCTTCCAAATAATTTATTCTTCAGACAGGAAAAATCATGATTCAACGTAAAGGCAGCGCCACCTGGACCGGCGGCATCAAGGACGGCAAAGGTACCGTCTCCACCCAAAGCGGCGTGCTGCAGGACGCCCAGTATGGTTTCAATACGCGCTTTGCCGAAGGCCCCGGCACCAACCCGGAAGAACTGATCGGCGCGGCCCATGCCGGCTGCTTCACGATGGCGCTGTCCGGCAAGTTGGGCGCTGCGGGACTGACGGCTACCAAGCTGGCGACCACGGCAACTGTGTCACTCGACAAGGTCGACGGCGGCTTTAAAATTTCCGCAATTCACCTGGACCTGGTTGCCACCGTTCCTGGCACCGACCAGGCGGCATTCGAAGCCATCGCCAAAGATGCCAAGGAAAATTGCCCGGTCTCGCAATTGCTGAACGCCACCATCACGCTGTCGGCAAAACTCGAGGGTTAAAACCATAGATTCGATCGGGCGGCTACAATCGTCGATTCACCATTTTTTTCAGGATTTTCGATGCGTATTTTGCACACCATGCTCCGGGTCGGCGACCTGCAGCGCTCGATCGATTTTTACACCACCGTGCTTGGCATGAAATTGCTGCGCAAGAGTGAAAATACCGAATACAAATACACGCTGGCGTTTGTCGGCTACGGCAACAATCCTGACCATGCGGAACTCGAGCTGACCTACAACTGGGGCACCGAGAGTTACGAGATGGGCACGGCGTACGGTCACATTGCCATTTCAGCAGACGATATTTACGCCACCTGCGATACGGTGCGCGCAGCGGGCGGCAACATCACCCGTGAGCCGGGCCCGGTGAAAGGTGGCAGCACCGTGATTGCCTTTATTACCGATCCGGACGGCTACAAGATCGAGCTGATCGAGCGCAAGGACGATGCGGGCGGACGCGGTCTGAACTGATCAGTTTCAATGACAAAACGCCGGCTTGTGCCGGCGTTTTTTTATGTCGTTTTTACATCGCTTCAATTGTCAACGTGCCAGCAACGCATTCACCGGTACCAGGTCCGATTCGCGCAAGGAACCAGCGGCGGCTTTCAGACGCAGGCCGCTCATGATGGTGTTGTAACGCGCCCGCGACAAATCTGTCTGGGTTGAAAACAACTGGCGCTGGGCATTCAGCACGTCGATATTGATCCGGACGCCAACCTGGTAACCGAGCTTGTTCGAATCGAGCGCCGACTGGCTGGAAATTTCCGCAGCTTCCAGCGCTTTTACCTGCGCTAATCCGCTGTTCACCCCCAGGTACGCCTGGCGCGCACCCAGCACCGCGTTGCGGCGGGTCGCTTCGAGGTCGTTGCGGGCCTTGTCTTCCAGCGCAATCGATTCACGCACGCGCGAGGTGACGGCAAAGCCGCTGAAGATCGGCACGTTCAACTGCACGCCGATGGCATTGCCGGAAACGCGCGAGGTGTTGTAGATCTCGCCGTTATTCAGGGTGCGCGTGTGCGACGACACCAGGTCCAGCGTCGGCAGGTGACCGGCGCGATTACGTTCGATATCGCGCTTGGCCGATTCCAGCGACAACTCGCTGACCGTCACACTGTAGTTTTGTGACTGCGCCGCCGACACCCACGGTTCGATTGTGGCCGGTTGCGGCGAGGCCAGCGTCACGCCGGTGCGCAATGGCGCCAGCGCCACCGTGTCGCCGCCGACAATTGCCAGCAACGCGCTGCGCTTGTTTTCCAGGTCGGCCTGCGCGGCAAATTCCTGGGCAATGACGAGGTCATACGCCGCCTGCGCTTCGTGCGTATCGGTGATCGTCTGCGTGCCCACCTCGAAATTGCGCTTGGCAGAAGCAAGCTGTTCGGTGACAGCGCTTTTTTGCGAGCGCGTCGATTCCAGCGTGTCCTGCGCGCCCAGCACGTCGAAATAAGCCTGCGCCACGCGGGTAATCAAATCTTGCTGGGCCTGGGCAAACTGGGCCTCGGAGATGGCCGTCTGCAGTTTGCTTTGCTGGTACGTCTGCCAGCGATCCCAGCGGAATAACGGCTGGGTCAGCGAAATCTGGTACTGCTTTTGCGTAACGTTGGTACTCGACGTATTGATGTCCTGGCTGGTGCCGTCAGGATTGGTAATGACCGAGCGCACGCCCGAGACACTGTCACCGGTGTTACGCGTGATCAGGCCGGAGCCGACGATGGTCGGCAACAAAGATGCCTTACCCTGTGGAATTCTCTCCTTCCCTGCCACTTCCGACGCGCGTGCGCTGGCGTAGACGGCATCGTTCGCCAGTGCCTGCTGATAGACCTGGATCAGGTCAGCCGCGCCGGCATCGAGCGAAAAGAAAGCGCCGGCCAACAGCGCGGCGATGAGGGATTTCTGCATTGCTTGTCTCCACAGGGTTCATCAAAAATTCAGGCGCAGATCAATATTTGGGCATGGCCCCGTCGACCTGCACGGCCCAGGCGTGAATACCGCCCGTCAAATTCGTTACATCGGCAAAACCGTTGCGTTCCAAAAAGGCCGCGACCTGCATGCTGCGCGCGCCGTGATGGCAGATGCAAACGATTTCCCGGTCGTCATCCAGTTCGCTGATGCGGATGGGCACCAGCGCCATCGGAATCTGCACCGAGCCAGGAATCTGGCAGGTGGCAAATTCCCAGTTTTCGCGCACGTCGAGCAACAGCGGGCCATTCTCGCCCTCCGCTGCCAGCCGTGCCGCCAATTCGGGAGCGGTGATATGTTGCATCGCCGTGCCTCTTAAAATTCGAAATGCGATGGCTGCGGTGCAGACGCCAGCGCCTTGATATTCGTTTCGAATACCTGCACCGTGTCCCAGGCGGCTTCTGCCACGCGGGTAATGATCACGCACTGCATCACCGGCGCCACGCCGACAATCGCGGCGATACGGCCACCAACTTTCAGCTGTTTCTTGAATACTTCCGGCAATACTTCCAGCGCGCCCGAGATAACGATCACATCGAACGGCGCACCGGTGGTCCAGCCTTCCGAACCGTTGCCCAGCTCAACCGTCACGTTGGTGACATTCGCCTTGGCCAAATTCTGCTGCGCCATTTCTTTCAAGGCTGGGTTGATTTCCACCGTCGTCACATGACGCGCCTTGTTGGCCAGCAGCGCTGCCATATAGCCCGAACCCGCACCAACTTCCAGCACGTTTTCGTGTTTCTTGATTTGCAGGTCCTGCAAAATCCGCGCTTCAATCTTTGGATTGAGCATCGTCGCGCCATTACCCAATGGAATTTCGGTATCAGCAAATGCCAGCGATGCGCACGCGGCCGGCACGTACTGCTCGCGCTTGACGATGTGCAGGACATTCAGCACATCCTGGTCCAGCACATTCCACGGGCGGATCTGCTGTTCAATCATGTTGAAGCGGGCTTGTTCAATATTCATGTCATTACTCGATAGTGGGATGTAAGAATCCGACATTTTATCGTCGATCGGCCACTGAAAGCAGATCTTAATGATTTGCTTCTAGTGACCAGGGGAAATTGCGACAGGTTGCAGTTTGGCGGGGCTGAACGTACAAAACTCCGCGGTTTGCGTCGATTCAGGCGGGCGGTGTTGCTGCCGGCAGCAAGCCGTGCAACGCCATGTCGAGGAAGGTGTCGAGGAAAGCTTCAGGGTCGAGTTCGGTGCGTTCGCAGGGACCGACCGAGTGTTTCCAGGTGATGAGCATGAGCATCGGCGCGACCAGCACCTGCGTCATGACGGTGACGTTCATGGGCCGGAACTCGCCGCGTGCGATGGCGCGTTCAAGCAGGCCGGCAATCATCTGGGTGCCGCGGTTGATGACTTCGTCGCGGTAAAAACAGGCCAGCTCGGGAAAATTGTTGGCTTCCGCCGTGACCAGCTTGATGATGCCGGACGCCTTGGTGGCGCCGAGGCGTTCCCACCACTGCAGGATGACGCTACGCAGCAGTGCGGCACTGTGTTCCTGGTCGGCCGCGATCGACACTTCGGCAGCGCCGATCACCGGCACGATGGTATTGCGCACCACTGCCTTGAACAGTTCATCCTTGTTTTCGAAGTAAAGATACAGCGTGCCTTTCGACACCCCGGCGCGCTTGGCGACGTCTTCCAGGCGCGTCGACGCGAAGCCGCGCTCGACAAACAAATCCAGCGCAGCGGCCAGCAATTCCTGGGGACGCGCCCCCTTGCGCCGCTCCCAGCGCGGCTTGGCATCCAACGTGCATTCCATACTTCTGCCCTACTACTAACTCAAGAGTCACCAATGTATGTCGTGCGATGGTGACGGTCAAGCGACACCGGTGTGCGGCTGGCGTATACTCGCGTCCTTGCCTCCTTTCCACCACACTCGGCCATGAACTGTCGCGACAACTGCGGCGCGTGCTGCACCGCGCCATCCATTACCAGCCCGATTCCCGGGATGCCGAATGGGAAGCCTGCCGGCGTGCGGTGCATACAATTAGGTAGCGACAACCTGTGCCTGATTTTCGGGCAACCGGCGCGACCGGCGTTCTGTGGCGGCCTGCAGCCATCGACCGACATGTGTGGCGACAGCCGGGAATACGCACTGCATTGGCTGGGCGTACTTGAACGGGACACTGCACCGGATACAGCTTGACGGCTACAAATCCCTAATTGAAAATGATTCTCATTTACATTATGATGCGCGAATATCCCATACCCGACGAAAGCGCGCGCCACGATGCATCCTGCCCAATTCCTAAAGCCATCTCTCCTTGCCCTGGCGCTGTCCCAGATTTTCCCTGCCATCGGCCTGGCCCAGGAAACTGACGACCAGGAAATGCAGTCGGTCCGCATCACTGCCACCAGGGCGCAGGGCTTCGCACCCAAAACAGTCGAGGCCGGCAGCTTTCGCGGTGCGGACGTGATGGATGTGCCGTCCACTGTCAACGTGATCACGCGCGAGGTGCTGGATTTGCAGGGCGCAGCCGGCCTGTACGATGCGGTGCGCAATACCGCTGGTGTGTCGCGCCAGCAAAATGCAGGCGATACGTGGGACCAGCTCGTCATTCGCGGTATCGCTGTCGAAAATCGCACCAATTACCGCCTGAACGGCTCGCTGCCGATCATGAATTTCTCCCAGATTTCGCTGGAAAACAAGGAGCGCGTCGAGGTATTGAAGGGCGCCACCGCGCTGTACTACGGCTTCACGTCGCCGGCTGGCGTGGTCAATTTCGTCACCAAGCGCGCCGGCACGACGCCAGTCACGACGCTCGGCCTGGTGCTCGACGACAACGGTTCGGCCGTCGCGTCGGCGGACGTGGCGCGCCGTTTCGGCGCAGAGCAGCAGTTTGGCGTGCGCATCAATATGGCGGGCGGTACGCTGGGTTCCTACCTCGACAATGTCGGCAATGGCAACCGGGCCTTCGCATCGGCCGCGCTCGACTGGCGCCTGAGTGCGCGCGTACGCCTGAAAGCCGACCTCGAATACGACAAGCGCCGTGTCACCGAGCAAGCCGGCGTGGCCTTGCCGACCGCCGTGAATGGCGTCATTCCGCTGCCCCGCGCCATCGACCCGCACAAGCTGGTCGGCCCGGACTGGGCCATTTTTGCCGCCGAAACCAAAAATGCCCAGCTGCGCGCCGATGTTGTGCTGTTCGATGGCTGGGCGCTGACAGTCGAGGGCGGCCACTCGGAGATGGCGCGCGATCGCCGTCTGCCGCTGTTTCGTTTTACCAGTAATGCCACGCTGGCCACAGGCGCCGGCCGCATCACCGGCAATCTCCAGCACCACACAGTCGATTCAAACATGCTGCGGACCGAACTCAATGGCATATTCAACACCGGCCCGGTTGCGCACGACATCACGTTCGGCCTGACTGGTACCGACAAGGGGCAGGACCCGATTTACCAGGACAATTACGCCGTCGCCGCGCAAAATCTGTATAACCCGGTGCCGATCACTGCCGTCACGTTCAGCGCGTTTCCGACCACGCCCACCACCGCCGCGCTCGACAGCCGCGATACCGGCGCCTATCTGGTCGATCGCATGACATTTGGCCAATGGCAAGCCACCGCTGGCGTGCGCGCGGTGCACTACACCAGCACCCAGGGCGCCAGTCATTACGATGTCAGCAAAACCACGCCGATGCTGGCGCTGACCTATCGCCCTACCGCCAACACCTCTGTGTATGCCTCGGCGGCGCAGGGGCTGGAAGAAGGCGAGACGGCGCCCACCGGCAGCGCCAACGTGAACCAGCGCCTGGCGCCAGGCGTGTCGAAGCAAAAGGAAATCGGTGCCCGCTGGCGCGCGCCGATCGGTTTGTTGCTGCAGGCGGCACTGTTCGACATCAAGCGCCCCGGCTACTACACCAACACGGCAAACGTTTTTACGTCCGACGGCGAGCAGCATTACCGCGGCATCGAACTGTCGGCCCAGGGCAAACTGACGCGCCAGCTGTCGTGGCAGGGTTCGGCCCAGATCATCGATCCGACTTTCGAAAACATCAATGCCCAGTACAACGGCAAGCTGCCCGAAAATGCGTCGCGGCGCACTGCCAGCAGCTTCGTCTCGTATGACATCGATGCGGTGCCGGGCCTGTCGCTCAACGCCGGCGCGTATCTCACCGGGCGCCGTCCGGTGAACGACCTGAACCAGGCATTCTTGGGCAGCAATACCTTGTTCGGCCTGGGCGGACGCTATGTAGGCAGCATGCTGGGCAAACGTACCACCTGGCAAATCAACGCCGATAACGCGGCCAACAAGCAGTACTGGGCCGGCGCCGGCACGCGCCTCGCCGCCGGCATGCCGCGCCTGGTCAAACTGACGATGAAGGTGGATTTGTAATCCGGCCCTCCCCGTCCGCGTCGCGTCGCCCGCAAACTGTCGACGGGGCAATCAGAGCGGCGATTCCGGTCAGAAGCGCGTGCGCTGCGGCTCATAAATTGATTACAAACAGTATTCTGGCCGCAGTCAGCGTTTCGTCGCAGCCCAGCAATGGCCACCCCGGACGTGGTAAGATCGCCGCGCGTTTTCTTGTCCTGCGCCCATCCTTTCCCAATCCCACACATACGATCATTCATGGATATCATTCTCGCGCTCAAAGCCATCATCATGGGGCTGGTTGAGGGTTTCACCGAGTTCTTGCCAATTTCTTCCACCGGCCACCTGATCGTCGCCGGCAGCCTGATCAATTTCACCGGCGAGAAGGCACAAACCTTCGAGATCGCCATTCAGGCCGGTGCCATTTTCGCTGTCATGTGGGAATACCGGGCGCGCATCGCCACAGTACTGTCGGGCATGTTCAGCGACCGCCGCCAGCAGAAATTCATCCTGAACCTGATCGTTGCGTTTCTGCCTGCCGCAGTGCTGGGCCTGGTCTTCAGCAAGATGATCAAACGTGCGCTGTTTGCACCGGTCCCGGTGGCCATTGCCTTCATCGTCGGCGCGTTGTTCATCCTGTGGGCCGAGCGCCGTCACAAGATGCTGCCGGGTGCATCGCGCGTCGAAACCGTCGAAGACATGAGTATGCTCGATGCGTTCAAGGTCGGCTGCGCCCAGGCGTTTGCGCTGATTCCGGGCACCAGCCGTTCCGGCGCGACAATTATCGGCGGCATGCTGTTTGGCCTGTCGCGCAAAGCCGCCACCGAATTCTCGTTCTTCCTGGCCATTCCAACGCTGCTGGCCGCCACCGTGTATTCGGTCTACAAAGACCGCGCGTTATTGTCGATGGCCGACCTGCCACTGTTTGGCATTGGCGGTATTGCGGCATTCATTTCCGCGTTTTTGTGCGTGCGCTGGCTGCTGCGCTACATTAGCTCGCATAATTTCACCATCTTTGCCTGGTACCGCATCGTGTTCGGCCTGTTCATCCTGGCCAGCGCGCACTTCGGCTGGGTCGTCTGGGCGGAATAATCATAGACACTGACTTGATGGAAACAGGCACCAGCGCGCGCGCGCTCGACATTCTTCAGACCGTCTTCGGCTACCCGGCATTTCGCGGGCAGCAGCAGGAGATTGTCGAGACAGTCAGCAATGGCGGCGACGCGCTGGTGTTGATGCCCACCGGCGGCGGCAAATCGCTGTGCTACCAGATTCCCGCGCTGGTCCGGGACGGCGTCGGCGTGGTCATCTCCCCGCTCATCGCCCTGATGCAGGACCAGGTCGATGCGCTCGAAGAAGTTGGCGTGCGCGCGGCGTTCCTGAATTCCACGCAGACGTTTGAAGAAACGCTGCGCATCGAACGCCTGGTGCGCACCGGCGAAATCGACCTGGTGTACGTGGCGCCCGAGCGCCTGATGACGCAGCGCTGTCTCGACCTGTTCGATGCGTCGAATATTTCGCTGTTTGCCATCGATGAAGCCCACTGTGTGTCGCAATGGGGCCACGATTTCCGGCCGGAATACATCAAGCTGTCGATCCTGCACGAGCGCTATCCGAACGTGCCGCGCATTGCCCTCACCGCGACGGCCGATCATCAAACCCGCGCTGAAATTGCGCACCGTCTGCAACTCGACGATGCGCGCAAATTCGTCTCGTCGTTCGATCGCCCGAATATCCGTTACCAGATCGTCGAAAAGGCCAATGGCCGCAAGCAATTGCTCGACTTTATCGTGGCCGAACACACGGGCGACTGCGGCATCGTGTATTGCCTGTCGCGCAAAAAGGTCGAAGAGACCGCCGAGTTCCTGAACGAAAACGGCATCCGCGCACTCGCCTATCACGCCGGCATGGACCACGCCAAGCGCGCCGCCAACCAGGCGCGCTTCCTGCGCGAAGAAAACATCGTGATGGTGGCAACTATCGCGTTCGGCATGGGCATCGACAAGCCGGACGTGCGTTTTGTCTGCCACCTCGACCTGCCAAAAAGTATTGAAGGCTATTACCAGGAAACTGGCCGTGGCGGTCGCGATGGCATGCCGGCCAGCGCCTGGATGGCGTACGGCTTGCAGGATGTCGTGCTGCAGCGGCGCATGATCGACGAATCCGAAGCCGACGAAACCTTTAAACGCGTGCTGGGGCAGAAGCTCGATGCGATGCTGGGCCTGTGCGAAACGCTCAGCTGCCGGCGCATGCGCCTGCTGGAATATTTCGGCGAGCGCTCCGGCCCTTGCGGCAATTGCGATACCTGCCTGCTGCCGCCAATCAGTTTCGATGGCACAGTGCCGGTACAAAAACTGCTGTCGACCATTTACCGGGTCGACCAGCGTTTTGCGGCCGGCCACATCATCGACGTGCTGCGTGGCGTGGCGTCCGAGCGCATCAGCCAGTGGCGTCACGACGCGCTGTCGGTGTATGGCATCGGCAACGACCGTAGCGAGCAGGAATGGCGCGCGATTGTCCGCCAGGCCATTGCACTGGGGCTGGTGACAGTCGACCATGAATCGTACAGCTCATTAAAACTGACCGATGCCGCGCGGCCCGTACTCAAAGGCGGCCAGAAGGTGCAGCTGCGCCAATATCAAAAACCCGTCAAGCCGAAGCGGCAACCGTCGGCGCCAAAAGGCTATGTCGAGATGGACCTGTCGAAATCCGAGCAGGCAATTTTCGACAAGCTGCGCTGGTGGCGCGTGGAAACTGCACGCGCGCATGGCGTGCCGGCGTATGTGGTGTTTCAGGATGCGACCTTGCGCGAAATTGCCAAGGTCAAGCCGACGTCGCTGGAGCAATTGCGCGGCGTAACTGGTGTGGGCGAGAAGAAACTCGTGTCGTATGGTGAAGAGATTGTGGCGCTGATTATCGACATGCAGTGAACGGTACCTGGCCGGTGATGAGCGATAATTGCTGCATCTCCGCTTTCCAGGAACGCCATGCACATCCACACCCACCCGATCGCGTCGGAAGAGCACATCGCCGCTTTCCAGCTGACCACCTTTCATTTCGGCACCCCCGGCGCCCGTCCAAAAGTGTACATCCAGGCGTCGCTGCATGCCGACGAAGTGCCGGCCATGCTGGTTGCCCACACGCTGCGCGGACAACTAGAGCAGCTCGACAAGGAAGGCAAAATTCCGGGAGAAATTATCCTGGTGCCATCGGCGAACCCGATCGGCCTGTCGCAAGTAGTGCACGGTGCGCCGTTCGGCCGCTTCGACCTGTCCACCGGTGTCAATTTCAATCGCTCCTATAAACATGTCGCTGACGATTTGAAACAGTCGCTGGCCGGCAAGCTTGGTGCGGATGCAGCGAAAAACATCGCGCTGGTGCGCGAGCATGCACTGGCATCGCTGGCGGCGTGGGTTCCGAAAGACAACACCAGCGAGCTGAAAAAGCTGCTGCTGACGATGGCCATCGATGCCGATATCGTCTTCGACCTGCACTGCGACAATGAAGCAGTGCTGCACTTGTACTGCGGCACGCCGCTGGCGGAGCAAGTCCAGCCCTTGTCCGCGCTGATGGGGGCGTATGCGCTGCTGGTGGCGCGCGAATCCGGTGGCGATCCGTTCGATGAAGCTTGCAGCCGTCTGTGGTGGGATTTATCGGCGCATTTCGGCCCGTCGGTTGCCTTGCCGCCGTCGTGCATGGCCATTACCGTCGAGCTGCGCGGTGAAATGGATGTCACCTACGCGCTGGCGCAAAAGGACAGCGACGCGCTGCTGCAATTCATGGCCCGCAATGGTGCCGTGGACATTCCCGTGCTGCCATTGCCCGAAGCGCTATCCCAGCCGACGCCGCTCGAAGGCGTGCAACCGATCGCCGCACCGCACTCGGGAGTGTTGGTCTTCCTCAAAAAGCTCGGAGAAACTGTCGTGGCCGGGGACGCCATTGCCGACCTGGTCAACCCGGTCAGCGGCACTGTCACCACGCTGCGCGCCGAGCACCCCGGCGTGCTGTTCGCCAGTACTGCCCACCGCCACCTGCTGCGCGGCATGAACGTTTGCAAAATTGCCAGCGCGGAAGGATTGCGCACCGGAAATCTATTAGGGGCGTAGAATAGGCAGACGACGTATTACTTTCGGCGCGGGATGCCTGTTTGGCAATGGCCTTCGCTATCACTGTTCCAGGAGGAACCATGATCACAGTAAGCTCCCTCGCCGCGACCTACAGCTCGGCGGTCACGTATAACGCCGCTACCGGCACCACGACCACCAGCGACGCCAGCAATGCAGCCACTGGCGCCAGCACGACGGCAAATCCCAATGGCAAGTTGTCGCAGGCAGTGACGGATAAAGTCACGCAGGCACTGGCGCCCGCCACCGCCGGTATCAAGCAGCTGAACACGTCGTTGACCCAGGGCCAGACCAAATTGTCGGCCCTCGGCCAGGTGCAAAGCGCGATTGCCGACTTCCAGACGCTGGCGAAGAATTTGTCCGGCACCGGCACCAGTGGCACCCCCGCCACTGCCGCCGACGTGACCACGAAGGTCAAGTCGTTCGTGACCGCCTACAACGCGCTCAACACCAAGCTGCAAACGCTGCAGTCGGGCGACCTGAAAACAGATCCTGGTCTGGCGCAAGTCAGTGCCCAGATGACGCAGGCGCTGCGCGATGCCGGCGGCACGTCCGGCACCGGCGCACTCGGCAAGGCCGGCATTTCGCTGTCCGGTGGCAAGTTGACCATCGACGCGACCAAGTTGTCAGCCGCGCTGGCCGCCGATCCATCCGGCGTCACCAGCCTGCTAACGGGTGGCAATGGTGTCGCGGATAAATTGAGCAGCAAGCTGGCGGTGCTCACCACTGCCGGCGGCGCCATCGGCCGCGAAACCGCCACCACGACCAAGCAGATCAGTTCGATTGAAACGCAACGCACATCGATGACCAAGGTATTGACCAGCACGGCCACCGCGCTGGCCGCCATGTACACGCAACAGGAACAGGCCGACGGGAACACCGGTCCCACGTCACTGTTCGACATGATGGGCTAGCTTCTACACAGCATCGTGAAAAATCAGGCCGGCAGTATAACGCTGGCCTGAAAGCAATTGACTCACGCCATGGCGCAGCGCAACGCGGCGCATGTGCCTGCTGCCCTGGACGGGGCGCTGATTGACGGCAAACACCACGGCATCGCCCTGCTGCAATGGCACCACTTCCACCCGTGTGGCTGTGGCGCCATGCTCGGTCATGACAAACTCCCCACCGGTAAAATCTTGATGCGGGCGCGACAGCAAAATCGCCACCTGCAACGGAAACACGTGCGCGCCATACAAGTCCTGATGCAGGCAGTTGTAGTCGCCTGCCTCATACTTGAGCAACAACGGCGTCGGCCTGCACTGCCCCGCCGCATGGCAACGCGCAAGGAATGGCGCAAGCGTGTCCGGATAGCGGGTGGCGATGCGCATCTGCGTATTCCAGCGGTTGGCAATCGGCGCCAGTTGCCGATACAACGTTTCGCGCAGTGACTGCAGCAAGTCCGGCAGTGGATAGGCAAAATATTGATATTCGCCTTGCCCGAAGCCATGGCGCGCCATCACGATGCGCGAGCGAAAGCGCGCCGTCTGCGGGTACAGCGCCGTCAGCCCCACACATTCGGCCGGCGTCAGCACACCGGGCAACACCACGTTGCCATGCAGGTCCAGTGACGCAATCACGGCAATTTCCAGGTGAATAGTGTGCTGTTGCGCCGGCCGCTGCGCACCGTGCTGATGCCGTACCGTAGCGCACCGGGACGCTTGCCGGCATGGATAATGAGCGCGTCGCCTTTGCAAAGCGGCACCACGAGCGCGCGCGACTGCCGCCGCGGACGCTGTTCCGTCATGACGCATTCACCACCCGTAAAGTCCACGTCAGGCACGCTCAGAAGCGCGATCAACACAAAGGGAAACAGGCCGGGGCCGCCCGCCAGCTGCAGCGGCAGACACTCACCCTGGCCGAGGGAACTGGCGACCGCGAGGCATTCCGCAGCCGTTCCTGCGGCCTCGCACCAACGCAGGCCATCTTGCTGCGCCAGCACGGCGTAGCCTTGATGGTCGAGTTGGGCGGTAACGGTATGCCACAGTGAATGATTCATGCATGCATGATTTCATCGCACCGCGTGCGCCGCACTCCGCTTCTTGCTAATCCCGGAACAAATGCGCAAAGCTGCGGCTGACCGGCAGCTTTTTCGCATGGCCGCGCAACAGCACCTGCAAGCGCTCGGCGTCGACCCTTTCCGCGGCGGCAATCGCATTCACGTTGACCATGGTGCCGCGGTGGATTTGCCAGAACACGGCAGGATCGAGCCCGCTCAACAGATCCTTCAACGGAATGCGCACCAGCGCTTCGAATTCGGCCGTCACCACGCGCGTGTATTTCGCGTCCGACTGAAAAAACAGCACATCGGCCACATCGATCAGGCGAATTTGCCGGCCGACACTGGCACGTATCCACTTCATTTTTTCGCGCGGCGCGTCCGGCAACGCGGCCTTTAAATGGCGCAGGATATCCCCGAGGTCGGACGGACTGGCGCTGACTTTCTCGCGCAGCCGTGCGACCGCGCGCGCGAGGCGGTCGGCCTGCACCGGCTTCAACAGATAATCCACCGCGCCGGCGTCGAACGCATCAACAGCGTACTGGTCGTACGCTGTCACGAACACCACGTGCGCCTGCTTGCCGATGCGCTCGGCAACCTCGAGACCGGACAAGCCAGGCATGCGGATGTCGAGAAACACCACCTGCGGCGCGTGTTCCAGGAAACCGTCCCACGCATCGTTGCCGTTTTCCGCGACCAGCACGATATTGGCTTCGGGCCAGGCCAGCGCCAGCATCGACACCAGGCGCGCGCGCATCAGCGGTTCGTCTTCTGCAATCAGGACCGTCGTCATGCTGCCACCGGTAACGTGATTTCTGCCATCGTGCCATCCTCGATTGCAACAAGTGTCAAGCTGGCCGCGCCCGGGTGCGCCAGTTCCAGCCGGCGCCGGGCGTTGGCCAGGCCGGTGCCGTCGACCGGATCGTCGACCAGGCCGATGCCCGAATCGATCACTTGCAGGCGCAGCACGCCATCGGATGCCGACGCCGTCACCAGCACCTCGCCACCGCGCAGCGCCGGTTCGATGCCGTGCTTGATGGCGTTTTCCACCAGCGTCAGCAGCAACATGCTGGGCAGGTGCAGCTGTGCCAGTTCAGCCGGCAACGTCAGGGTAAAGCGCAGCCGCGTGCCGAGACGCACGTGCATCACGCGCAGATAAGCGTCGATCAGGCTGAAATCGTCCATCAGGGAAACGGTGTCGCTGCGCATCTCGTCGAGGCTGGCACGCAGGAAGGCGATCAGATTGGCGGTCAACGCGGCAGCTTCCGGCGCTTTTTCTTCGGCCAGTTGCTGGACCGCACCCAGCGTATTGAACAGGAAATGCGGGCTCGATCTGGGCGCGCAGCAGGCGCAACTGCGTTTCGCTGAGAGTGCGGGCCAGGCGCGCCTGCTCGGCATCGCGCTGCAGGTCGGCGGTGAGGCGGGCATATTGACCATTGCGGAACATGGTGATCAGCATCATCGGCACACCGAGGAGGACTGCGGTGCCCACGCCAATGATGCCCACGAGGCGGGGAATCTTGTGCAGGTCGGCTGCAACACCGCCCTGGCCGGTCAGTATGGCAATACCGAACCCGAACATGCCGCCGACAATGGCGAGAACAATCGTCAACGCAATCACGCGCACCATGCGCTGACGCAACTGGCGATAATTGAACCACGCGCCAATCCACATCGATACACAGGTAAAACCGATGGCGTTGGCGCCGATCAGCACTTTATGAAGGGGAAAGCCGGGTGCCAGCGCCAGCTGCAATAACAGGCCGGTGACACTGAACGCCAGCACCATCCATGCCACCGGTATCCACAGCTTGCGCCCGGTGTAGTGCGTGGAGAAATCGGCCAGTTGCTTGCGTTCGACCTCGGACAAGTCGGCCAGCTTCGTGGCAAATATGCGCCGGTAACCCATGCGGGTATTTTTCGCCAGCGCCGGATTGGCCAGCACCGCCATCTGCTCGCGCTCCCATTCCTGATACCAGCACACGAATTTCTGCCACATGATGCTCACCTCCACTTGATCGAGTACACAGTGTGGCCGCGCGCGCCGGTTCCGGCCAGCCTCCGGCGACGGGTGACGAGGTTCAGGTCATGAAAGACGAATTCGGCTTTTACATCAGGCTTTTTTGAACACCAGGTCCCACACGCCATGGCCCAGCTTGATGCCGCGGTTTTCAAACTTGGTCAGTGGACGGTACGCCGGTTGTGGCGCATAACCCTCGGCGGTGTTGACCAGGCTGGGCTCGCTGCCAAGGACATCCAGCATCTGGATGGCGTAGTCTTCCCAGTCGGTGGCGCAGTGCAGATAGCCGCCGGGCGCGAGCTTGTCGGCCAGCAGTTTCACGAACGGCGTCTGCAGCAGGCGGCGCTTGTTGTGGCGCGCCTTGTGCCACGGGTCGGGGAAGAACACGTGCACGCCAGCCAGTGTGGCATCGGGAATCATGTGGTTCAGCACTTCGACCGCATCGTGCTGGATCAAACGCAGGTTCGTGATGCCTTCTTCGCCAATTTGCTTCAGCAGACTGCCGACGCCGGGCGTGTGGACTTCGACACCGATAAAGTCCGTCTCGGGCATCGCGCGTGCGATGTGCGCCGTGGTGGCGCCCATGCCGAAACCGATTTCCAGCACCACGGGCGCGGTGCGGCCAAATGCGGCGGCCATATCGAGCGTTTCCTTGGCGTACGGAATCAGAAATTTCGGACCGAGCTCTTCCAGTGCGCGGGCCTGCGCGGTCGACAGGCGCCCGGCGCGGGTGACGAAACTGCGGATGCGGTGTTCGGAAGGGTCGTACAGCATCGTGCGGGCAGCTGCGGCAGGTTTGATATCGTCGGACATGGGCGGGAAAGAATGAAAAAGGCAGGCCGTCATTATACCTTGGCCGCATGACACTTTTTCGGGCCCGGTATTGGTGGAAAACGCTGCAAAACGCACCGTTCGGTAGCAAAATTACTTGATCATCCTGGCAACAAAGTGCATATTGTCGCCCACCTCAGCCTCGCCAATTAGGAAAACTACATGTCACCGCATTCCCCTACCGCCCCTTCCGGCGCCGACCTTTCCCACAAGGGACCCGACAACACGGCCAGCCTGCGCCTGTTCGTCATCGCGCTGTTCTTCATTTTCGGCGGCATTACCAGCCTGAACGATGTCATCATCCCGAAACTGAAAGACCTGTTTACGCTCACGCACGCGCAGTCGATGCTGGTGCAATCGGCCTTTTTTGCCGCCTACTTCATCGTCTCGATTCCTGCCGCCGCCATCGTGCGCCGCTTCGGCTACATGCGCACCGCCGTGGTCGGCCTGCTGACCATGACCGCCGGTTGCCTGCTGTTCATCCCGGCCGCATCCTCCGGCGTGTTCGCGTTCTTCCTGCTGGCGCTGTTCGTGCTGGCCTCGGGCGTGACCATCGTGCAGGTGGTGGCGAATCCCCTCATTTCGATGCTGGGCGCACCGGCAACGGCCCACAGCCGCCTGACTTTTGCCCAGGCGTTCAACTCGCTCGGCACCACCGTGTTCCCGTATATCGGCGCCATCGTCATCCTCGGTTCGCTCGCCGGTGTCGACCATAGCCAGTTGACCGGCGCCGCGCTGTCCACCTACCGCGCGGCCGAATCGCAAGTCGTCGTGTCCACCTACCTCGGCCTGGCCGTGGCGCTGGTGATTGTGGCGCTGATGGTCTGGATCAACCGCACCAAGCTGGTGGAAACGCCAGCGCCTGCCACCAGCATGCTGGCCGCATTCTCCCTGCTCAAGCGCCCGCGCTTTGCGTTCGGCACGCTGTGCATCTTCATGTACGTGGGCGGCGAAGTGGCCATCGGTTCGCTGATCGTCAACTACCTGATGCAGGCCGATGTACTCGGCATGGGCGCCGAAGACGCCGGCAAGCACGTCGCGCTGTACTGGGGCGGCGCCATGGTCGGCCGCTTCATCGGCGCTTATCTGCTGAAAATTTTCTCGCCGGGCAAAGTGCTGGCGACTGCTGCCGCCATCGTGATCCTGTTGTTGCTGGTGTCGGGTAATTCCACTGGCGTAATTTCGGGCTGGTCGCTGCTGGCCATCGGCCTGTTCAATTCGATTATGTTCCCTACCATTTTCTCGCTGGCCAGCGAAGGTCTGGGCGACCGCGCTGCCGAAGGCTCGGGCGTGATCTGCATGGCGATCGTCGGCGGTGCCATCGTGCCGTACATCACCGGTGTCACCGCCGATGCTGCCGGCCTGAAAATGTCGCTGATCGTGCCGGCCCTGTGCTACGCGCTGATTCTGGCGTTTGGCTGGTATGCACGCCGGCCTGCCGTCAAATAAGTTCGTTCTTTGACAATCAAGGGCGCCGCTGGCGCCCTTTTTTTCGCCATAAGTTTCCTGCAAGCTCCAGTGCGCGGGGTCTGTGCGTCGTCCTTTACCATTGACACCTTAGCAATCGTTGTCAATGCGCCCGCCGCCTACAGGAAACCCTCATGGACACCACCACTTCTACCCCCACCAGCGTCATCCCGTTGTCTCTCGAGATCAATGGCCAGCAACACAATCTGCAAGTTGAACCATTCGTTACGCTGCTCGATTTATTGCGCGAACGCCTGCAACTGACCGGCGCCAAAAAAGGCTGCGACCATGGCCAGTGCGGCGCCTGCACCGTCATCGTCGACGGCAAGCGCATCAACAGCTGCCTGAAACTGGCCGTGTCGCTCGACGGCGCCAAGGTCACCACCATCGAGGGCGTCGGCACCGAAGCCAAACTGCATCCGCTGCAGCAAGCCTTTATCGACCGCGACGCCTTCCAGTGCGGCTATTGCACGCCTGGCCAGATATGCTCGGCCAAGGCGCTGCTCGATGAAGGCCACTGTAAAAGCCGCGCCGATGTCCGCGAATGGATGAGTGGCAACCTGTGCCGCTGCGGCGCCTACAACAACATCACCGACGCCGTGATGGACGTGCTGGAAAGCAAAGGAGCGCAATCATGATCCGCTTCGACTACCAGCGTCCCGACGACATCGCCACTGCCACCCAGGCTGCCCACGTTGGCGCCGCGCCATTGCCGCAAGTACGCTTCCTGGCAGGCGGCACTAACCTGATCGACCTGATCAAGGAAAACGTCGAGCGTCCGACCACCGTCATCGACATCAACCGCCTGCCACTGGGCAAAATTGAAGCATCGCCCGATGGTGGCCTGCGTCTCGGTGCACTGTCCACCAATGCCGATACCGCCCAGCATGCCGACGTGAAAGCACGCTATCCGCTGCTGGCCTCGGCAATCCTGGCTGGCGCCAGCCCGCAATTGCGCAATGCCGCCACCACCGGCGGCAACCTGAACCAGCGCACCCGCTGCTACTATTTTTACGATACTGCCACGCCGTGCAACAAGCGTGAGCCCGGCGCCGGTTGTGGCGCGATCGGTGGCGTGAACCGCATCCACGCCATCCTCGGCGCCAGCAGCGCATGCATCGCCACGCATCCTTCCGACATGTGCGTGGCGCTGGCTGCGCTGGACGCGGTCGTGAATGTCAGCGGACCGGACGGCGAACGCCAGATTCCGTTTGCCGATTACCACCGCCTGCCAGGCGACGAGCCATGGCGCGACAACACGCTGCAGCCAGGCGAACTGGTCACATCGGTCGACTTGCCGCAGGGCGACTTCAGCGGCCACTACACCTATTTGAAACTGCGCGACCGGCTGTCGTATGCGTTTGCACTGGTATCGGTAGCAGTCGCCTTGAAAGTTGAAGACGGCAAGCTGGCCGACGTACGGATCGCCGTCGGTGGCGTGGCCCACAAGCCGTGGCGCGTGCCGGCAGCAGAAGCACTGCTCAATGGCCAGGCGGCATCGCCAGAATTGTTCGACCAGGCTGCCGCACGCATCCTCGACGGCGCCGTAGGACAAGGCACCAACGACTTCAAAATCACATTGGCACGGCGCGCCATCGCGCGCGCGCTGGCGCAGGCAGTGGCCGGCAAGCCACAGTCGCAGACCGACAAACGGATCGCATAAGGAGCCGACATGAGCACAACACCCCGCATCGGCGACAGCCTGAGCCGCACCGACGGCATCAAAAAAGTCACTGGCCACGCGCATTACGCGGCCGAACATTTCCCTTCCGGCCTGCTGTACGGCTGGATTGTTTCCAGCGCCATCGCCAAGGGCCGCGTCAAGGACATCGACGAAAGCCTCGCGCGCGCGCTGCCGGGCGTCGTGGAAATCGTCACGCATAAAAATCGCCCGCACATGGCGCTGCTCGACATGAGTTATGGCGACCAGGTCGACGTGCCCGGCTCGCCATTCCGCCCGCTGTACGACGACAAAATCCAGTTCAGTATGCAGCCAATTGCCGTGGTCGTGGCCGATACGCTGGAAAACGCGCGCGACGCTGCAGCGCTGCTGCACGTGACATACGACGTCGAGGAACACAACACCGATTTCGGCATTGCGTTTGCCGACAAGTACGCGCCCAAGAAAAAGCGCAGCACTTTCGCAGCGCCCAAGTCGCGCGGCGACGCCGACAAAGGATTCGCCAACAGCCCGGTCCAGCACCAAGCCAGCTATCACACCGGCACGCACCACCACAATCCGATGGAAATGCATGGCACGACCGTCGAGTGGAAAGACGGCAAGATGATCATCCACGACAAGACCCAGGGCGCGCAAAACGTGCAGGGATATCTGTCGTCGCTGCTCGGCTTCTCGAAAAAAGACGTGCGCGTGATGAACCCGTACGTGGGCGGCGCCTTCGGTTCGGGCCTGCGTCCGCAATACCAGGTGGTGCTCGCCGCGCTAGCTGCCAAGTTGCTCGAGCGCTCGGTCCGCGTGACCATGACGCGCGCGCAAATGTTCAGCCATGTGCACCGGCCGGAAGCGGATCAGCAAGTGTCGCTGGGCGCCGACAAGAATGGACAATTGCAGGCGATCATCAACAATGCGACCACCGCCACGTCGAAGTTCGAAGACTATATGGAAGTCATCGTCAACTGGGGCCTGATGAATTACAAGTGCGACAACGCCAGCGCCGAGTACACGCTGGCCAGCGTCGACACGTACACGCCTGGCGACATGCGCGCACCGGGCGCCGCCACCGGCATGACGCTGTTTGAAATTGCGATGGACGAACTGGCCTACGCCACCAATGTCGATCCGCTGCAACTGCGCTTGCTCAATTACTCGGAAATAGACGCAATGAACGACAAACCGTTCACGTCGAAAGCCTTGCGCGAAGCGTATGCGGAAGGCGCGGAGAAATTCGGTTGGGCACGCCGTACGCAGGCACCAGGCTCGATGCGCGACGGGAATGAACTGATCGGCTGGGGGATGGCCACCGGGATGTGGGACGCGATGTTCCAGAAAACCGCCGCACGCGCCACCATGACGCCCGACGGCAAACTGACAGTGGCCAGCGCTACTGCCGACATCGGTACCGGCACCTACACGGTCATGACGCAGGTGGCCGGCGATGTGCTGGGCCTGCCGCTGGCCGATATCACCGCCAAACTGGGCGACAGCGATTTGCCGGAAGCCCCGGTGGAAGGCGGTTCGTGGGGCGCGGCATCGACTGGCGCTGCGGTGGAACTGGCGTGCAAATCGCTGGCCGATGAACTGTTCAAGTATGCCGGCAAAGTTGAAGGCAAACCGCTCGACGGCGCCAAGCGCAACGAGATCGCGTTCGTCGACGGCTACATTGTCGTGCGCGCCAATCCGATGAAACGGGTAAGCGTTATCGATGCAATGGCAGCTTCGGGCAAGGAAAAGCTGGAGGTGGAAGAAACCGCCAAGCCGGGCATCCTGGACATGGCCAGCCAGTTGCAAAAGTCGCGCAACACGCACAGCGCCATTTTCGTGGAAGTTAAAGTCGATGAAGCACTGCGCATCGTGCGCGTCACGCGCGTGGTGTGTGCGGTGGCGGCTGGACGCATCATCAACCCGAAAACCGCGCGCAGCCAGATTCTTGGCGGCGTGGTGATGGGCATCGGCATGGCGCTGCATGAAGAGACGTTCACCGACCATAAACTCGGTCGCTTCATGAATCACAGCCTGGCCGAATACCACATCCCGGTGAATGCCGACATCGAGGACATCGAGGTGATTTTTGTCGATGAGCCGGATGCAGAAGTGACGCCGTTGGGTGTCAAAGGTCTCGGCGAAATCGGCATCGTCGGCACGGCTGCGGCAGTGGCGAACGCCATTTATCATGCCACCGGGACCAGGGTCAGGTCGCTGCCAGTGACAGTCGACAAGCTGCTGTAAGCAATAAAAAAACCGGAGAAATTCTCCGGTTTTTTTATTTTACGCGGCTCGTTTCAAGCGCACATCGATAGCCTTCGCCGCTGGCACCATGCTCTCCTTCGCGTAGTGCCACAGCGGAATCAAGGGATTACATTCGGGGAAGTAACCGGCGATACAACCTTGAGGAATGCTGTATTCCACCAGCCGCAAGCCGTCCACGCTGCGCGCCACGCCATCATCGGTCGACGTATGCGCGCTGACAATATCCCCCTCCGCAAAGCCGAGCCGGTCCATATCCGCACGCGCCATGAACAGCACCTTGCGCGTGCCGTACACACCGCGGAAACGGTCGTCTTCGCTATAGACCGTCGTATTGAACTGGCCATCGGAACGCATCGTAAACAGGCGCAGAATATCGGCGCCCTCCTCTGTCATATCCGGATTCTCGTCCAGTGCTTCGGGTGCAAAAAAAGTCGCTTTGCTGCTCGGCGTATTCCATACCCGGTGCGCCGCAGCGATCGGTTTGCGAAAGCCGCCAGGTGTCCACATGCGCTCGTTGAACTGATGGAAAATCTCCGGGAACGTTTCTTCGATCGCGTCGCGGATGCGTGCGTAATCGGCAACCCAGCCGTCCCAGTCAACATTCGCCACACTCGGCACGGTCGGCAACAACGCTTTGGCCATGCCTGCAATGATGGCCGGCTCCGACAGCAGGTGCGCACTGGCCGGTTCGGCCCGCCCTTTCGAGCCATGCATGAAGCCGGTGCTGTCCTCGATCGATACCGACTGCGCCACGCCGTTTTGCTTGTCGATCTCGATGCGTCCCACGCATGGCAGCAGGAACGCCACCTGGCCATGGATCACATGGTTGCGGTTGAGCTTAGTGGCAATTTGCACGGTGAGACGCAGGCGCCGCCAGGCGTCTTCCATGCGCACCGTGTCCGGCACCGCGCGAATGAAATTACCGCCCAGGCCGATGAATGCATTTACTTCGCCCGACACGATGCCTTCACACGCTTCCACCGTGTTCATCCCTTTTTCGCGCGGCGGTGTAAAACGGAACTGGCTGGCCAGCTTGTCGAGTGGCGCCAGCTCGGGCTTTTCGGTAATGCCCACCGTGCGCTGCCCCTGCACATTCGAGTGGCCGCGCACCGGACAAACACCGGCACCGGGTTTGCCGATATTTCCGCGTAGCAGCAGCAAATTGGTCAGCATCGTGACGTTCTGGACGCCCAGACGATGTTGCGTCAGCCCCATGCCATACACGGCCATGACAGCTTTCGCACTGGCATACACGCGCGCGGCGATTTCGAGGTCGGCCTGCTTGAGGCCGGACTCGCGTTCGATGGCTTGCCATGAGCACGCTTTGACCGCCTCGGCAAACTGGTCGAAATCGCTGGTATGTGTGGCCAAAAAGTCGTTATCGAGCGCATCCGCGTCGATGATCGCCTTGCACAAGCCCATGATTGCTGCCGTGTCACCGCCAGCCTTGACCTGCAGGTATTGCGTGCTGATGGCGGTCTCGGCGCCGGTCAGCATTTCTGCCGGCGACTGCGGATTGGTGAAGCTCACCAGTCCTCGTTCGCGCAGCGGGTTGAAGGTGATGATCGGCACGCCGCGCTTCCGCGCTTCCTGCAGCTGGTGCAGCATGCGCGGGCTGTTCACGCCAACATTCTGGCCAAAGAAAAAGATGCAATCGGTGTGCTCGAAATCGTCCAGCGTGACAGTGCCCACCGGCACGCCGATGGCTTTTTTCAAGCCCACCGACGTGCTTTCGTGGCACATGTTCGAGCTGTCCGGCAAATTGTTATTGCCATACATGCGTGCCAGCAGCTGGTACATGTACGACGTCTCCAGCGAAGCGCGGCCGGAGCTGTAAAAGACGACATCCTTTGGCGCCAGCTGACCGAGTTCGCGGCCAATTTCAGCAAACGCGGCATCCCAGCTGACAGGCTGATAGGTGTCGCTGGCGGCATCCCAGCGCATCGGCTCGGTCAAGCGGCCCTTCTCTTCCAGCTGGTGATCGGACCAGGTTTCCAGCGACGCCAGCGTGTGGCTGGCAAAGAAATCGGCTTTCAATGTATGGCTGGTGATTTCCCAGGCCGTCGCCTTGGCGCCACTTTCGCAGAATTCAAATGGGTGCGGATTGGCCGGTTTGGCCCAGGCACAACTGACGCAGGCAAAGCCGTCAGGCTTGTTTTGATGAACGAGCAGATTGCCACCCTCGGCCACGACATTTTCGCGCAGCAGAATAGTACTGACTTCCTTGACCGAGCCCCAGCCGCCGGACGGCGCATCGTTTTGTTTGATTGTAATTTTGTCGCGCATGCTGCCCCCAATATGGAAGCAGTCACTTTGGGTTTGCACTGGTAAAGCGTCTGTTCGCGCGCGCACGGACCACCCGTCATGCCTCAATGCAGCGGGGCAGCAGCGCAAATACATGGCACGTTGTTAGCGGTTATCGATGCGCAGAAGGCATGCTGGCGTCATACCGCGTCCTTGCGCGCGCGAAACGCGGCGACTTTCATCCGGTTTCCGCAAACCGCCATACTGCACCACCGTCTGCGCCCGGACTTGGTGACATCGAGAAACCGAAGCGTGCAGTCGTGCGCTTCGCACTGGCGAACCTGCAGCACATCGCCCTCGACCAGCAGGCGGACAAAGGCTGCCGCCACCGGTTCAAGCAAACTGGCGACGCTGTCATCGCGGCGCAGTTCGGTGACGACAAAGCTGGCACTGCCACTGTCGCCGCGTGCAAGCCTGCGTACCGGGCGACCGGTTTCCAGTATCCGGTTGATCACATCCAGGTCGCCCGGCTCGGCAGACTTGCCGTCAGAGATCAGCCTGGACCCTGCCTCACGCAGCAAGCGCGCCATGGCAGCGAGTCCCGCGACCGGACGGTCGAAGCCAGGCGCAAGCTGCCCGGCGGCCTGTAGCCAGGCGACCGTGCCTGCGTCGTCCTCCAGGCAGTCGCAATGGTTTTCGCCTGTACCGAACAGGCTGTTGACAAAGTCCAGCGCGAGATGATTCCCAACAAAATGCGGTGTGCAGACAGGCGGCAACATGATTAAGTAACCTTTTAAATTTAGTTTGACAGGTTACCACATTCTTCTGTAACCTTCTAAATTCTACTTTAACGGTTACAAGGATTGATGATGAATATCACGACAACTACCCTCGCTGCGGCGGCAACCCTGGCCATGGTGGCCAGTGGTGCCAGTGCCGCCCCCATGTCTGCGAGCGCAAAAGCGCAGGTGCACTATCGCTTTGAAAAAGTGGGGGACGTGAATGTTTTCTATCGTGAAGCAGGCGATCCGGCGGCGCCAACGATCCTGCTGCTGCATGGATTCGCAGCATCCTCGTTCATGTTTCGCGAGGTCATCCCGGCGTTGAGCGACCGTTATCATGTGGTGGCACCGGACCTGCCGTCGTTCGGCTACACCGAGGCCCCGGCGCGGGACAAGTATGCGTACACGTTCGGAAACATCACGCAGACGATGGACCGGTTCACCGAGCAGCTCAAGCTCGACCGGTACGCGATCATGGTGCATGACTATGGCGCGCCAGTGGGCTGGCGTCTCGCACTGGCACACCCGGCCCGGGTCACGGCGCTCATCTCGCAGAACGGCAACGCTTATGCAGAGGGGCTGGCCAAAGGTTGGGACCCCATCAAACGATACTGGCACTCGCCGACCCCAGAGAACCGCGCGGCATTGCATGACTTTCCGACGCCGGCGTCGATCAAATGGCAGTATCTCGAAGGCGTGCGCGATCCTGACAGCGTGTCGCCCGATGGCTATACCCTGGAAGGCATGCGGGTGGCGCGTGCCGGTAACGCCGACATCCAGCTCGACCTGGTTCTCGACTACGCGTCGAACGTGCACATGTATCCGCAATTTCAGGACTATTTCCGCAAGCACCAGCCGCCGCTGCTTGCCGTCTGGGGCAAGAACGATCCGTATTTCCTCCCTGCTGGCGCCACCGCATGGAAACGCGATCTGCCAGAAGCGGACATCCGGTTCTACGACACCGGCCATTTCGCGCTCGAAACGCACGCCACGGAAATCATTCCCGTGATCCGCGCTTTCCTCGATAAAAATATCAAGTAAGACATCAAGAAAAGTAGGCGGCGAAGGCTGGAGCGACGTGTTCCCGCGCAGGCGAATGCCGCTGGCCTGCGTGTGAATATTGTGTTGGTACTGGCGCGTGAACGACGCGATGCTGGAAGACTTGGACTGGAGCGGGTGAAGGGAATCGAACCCTCGTCGTAAGCTTGGGAAGCTGCCCAAGAAATGGCTTAAACATGCGGGTTTGAGGCTATATTCCGCTCCACAATCAGCGATTAATGCGCCGTTTTTCTCGGGGCGAGATGCTACTACACACTCCGTTTGTGGAGCGGCAATTTGCTCTTATCCAGAGCTTCAGGCCCAACGATCTGGTATAGTGAAATTGACACCAATGACCGCTTTCGGCCAAAAGCGGTCGTTAGCTAGCGTTGAGAACGATAAGCAATATCTAATAAATCGTGGTTAAAATTGTGGCCACGCTTTAAAGCTCATCATCGTTGAGATTGAGAAAGCTTCACATATGTGAGGATATTAAAAGAGTTACGGTGGCGGCCGGACCATCATCCCCGACCTGCGCTTGGTCACGCTGCGTGACATCTACGCCAGCGTCGGATCACCCGCCCGGCTTGGCGCCTTTCCTGTGTTAAGCTATGTACATAGCCGTCAAGGCCATGTCGCGGCAGGTGACTTCTGTTTCGACAGGATGCTGCAAGAAGTGCGCCCTCCGGGCATGAGACTACTGCATTGCCATCTCCAGATCGCCACGTCACCTGGTATCTCTGGAGATTTTTCCTCATGAACTGTTTTCACTTATGGTTGCGCGATGCGTTGGAACAGCTCAGTTTTCGCCGTCATTGATAACAACCTTTCGTGCGATTCGGTCATATTCATCGTTACAGCATCTTGAATTTCCTCGTATTCAAATCGGGCGAAGCATGCGTGATTCGTTCCGATAACATCGAGTCGTTTGCGGTATTCGAAAGCGTTTTCAAGCTTGGCGACGAACGAGGATACATGTGTGAAAAATGGTGTTTCGATCAGCCGTTTGACTTTGCGGCGAGAAGTGAATGCATCGGTTGCAGCGACGTGGTTGAAGCCCTTGTTCTTGAACAGCACGGTTTGGCCATCCTTTTTCAACCAGTAGCGACCCACGTCGAACCAGTACCCGCTGTCGGCGATGGCTTCCACCTTAAGTGCACCGAGTTCCTGCGAAATGACGGTGCTGTGCTCTTCGAGGAATGGCGCGAGCGCATCCCGGCGCATGGACAGGTGCAGCGAATCGACATTCGCGTAGCACAGCTCGACTGATGGAAAGCGCAGGAAGCGTTCGACGGTCTTCAACATCGTCAGGCGTGCATTGGCGACTACTTGGGCCGAAAGGCTCAGAACCGTGCTCGCGCTATCCGTGTCAAGGCACGATAAGCGGTACCCTTTAGTTATACGCGCCAGGCGAAAGTATTGATGCGTGGTGAGAAAGACAATCAGTTCTTCGTCACCGTAGCGGTCTAGATCCAGCAAGAAACGCGTCGAGAGAAAAGTTCGGAGATGATCTAGGTCCTCGAATGCATGCGTGCGATATCGTTTCTGGTTTGTGGCGCTATGCATGTGCTGCATGGCGATTTTGCAGAAGTTCTCCCGCAGTGTGTCACCTCGGCGGCGGTGATACATCCGTTGCCCGTACAGTGCACGGCCATCCTCGCCCAGCGGGTGGGAAATCGTCCGGGGGCTGCACAATCCTTCGAGCAGCTCCACCCCTTCGAAGAACGGGGCGAAATAGACAACTTCGTCTTTTTGCAGCAGTGTTTCGATCGTGTCGCCACGCTTCATCCGGAAATGGTGCGAGCGCCCCAGGAGCTTATACAAGAACGGGTGATGGTCGAACAGAAAACTCGCCTTGGCCGACCGCAAGCGGACGCGGTAAATACCCTGTTGCAAATTGGCCAAAGCTGGTGCGGCGTCGTGAAAATCGACATGTACGATTGATGCGGGATCGCAGAATTCGCCTTTCATGCTATCGATGAACATGGAATTAAAGTCGAGTGCCACGATCACGTGGTCCGGTCGCTCCTCATAAAGTTTGAACACCTCCTGGTATCCGTTTTTGTATGCAAAGAAGAAGGCGCTGTCATAGCCGTTTTTGTAACCCAGCCTTTTCGCCACCGTCCGCTGATAACGAGTGGCCAGCTGTTTGCTCATGCCTTCGCTAGAGAGACCCACGTTTTTCAGCTGACTCAAGTGCTTGGTCAGCACATCGAGATTGGCGCGGAGAAGGGATTGATAGCGGATATCGGTAAATAGCGGAAAGCTCGTTTCGAAGACAACAATATGAACGCCGCAGTCAACCGCACGCTCCGCAAGAAACCAGTACTCTTTCGTAGTCAGCACGATTAAGCGGCGCATGTTATTTGCGACAGCATGCGATAAGAATGCGTCTATTTGCCAATCGCGTTGCGCAAACCAGACTGTATGCATGCCGGCGGCTACGGGCCAACTTGCCGTCGCGGGTTGGGGTACCTTTTGATTTGCGTGCAGGCGCCGCTTGCGCGCCGGATTGGCCGGAAGCGTGCCAAAACCCACGCGGCCATCGAACTTGCCGCATACGATGTAATCGCTCATGCGCCGTAACCACCGGCAAAGGCCAGCGCTGCTGCTTCTAAAAAATCGGGCAGCGGCAATAGATGGTCCAGTTCGATCAATGCCCTAATGCGTACCCGGTCTTCTTCTGTATGGAAATGCGACAACGGTCGTAGGTGACGTTTACGCCAAAGCGGGTAGAACTTTTTCCCAGGCCTAAGCGCCACCAGGGCGGGATTGGCGACCTCGCGGTCAGCTTCAGCGTTTGCCTGTTGATCAATCCGTGCCGTGTACACGGCATTGCGTTCCATTGTGTCGACAATTCCCAGGTGCAGGCGCGCCGCGGAGAGTGCTTGCCTCATCGGACGCACGGGAATCAAATAAGCCGATCCGGCGCCAAAGAAGTTATCAACAACCTCATACATGAATTGCCGGATCTGGCCGACGCGCTCATAAGCGGTCAGCAATTCTGTATTGGTTCTTACGCGGCTGCGGAGCCGATCAATTTGCTCCGCGAGCGCCAGGCTCGGCGGCACGTGGCATACCTTGAAGAGAATGCCCTCGATGAGGCAGTCGAGACATTTCGGCGTTTTCAAGATCGCTGCATAGAATTCAGGCAACCGTTCATCGCTCATGTACTGCACTATTGCCGCATCGAGCTGATGTTGATGCACCTTCTCGATCAGCATTGCTTGGATCAATTTCGTGTCGCGTACACCACTGATCAATTTGCTCGCCTCGTTGAAGCGTGCAGAATTCCGGATCAGCAAGCGCCTGGCCGCGTGGCCCTCGCTGCTGCGGTGCTCTCGTTCCTCTGCACGCGCCAAGGAATCTTGTCCATCCTCATACAGGTCGTCACGCTTGCGTCCGTACAGGATGTCCCAAACACCAGCAGCTTGTTCGAGGGGCGTCAGGCCGCCATCACACCACCGGTCGTAGCTCACAGTAAGCTGACCGCGGAATGGAGCAAATGCAAAAAGACCAATACTGTCATCGGATGCGTTAAAAGTTTGGCAGAAAATGTGTTGATTATAGCCAATAATTGGAGACTACTGCCGGTAATGACTATGAGCTAAGCTAACGCAAATGCCTGCTCTAAGGGCTTGATTTCAGAAGACGCGCTAAGTGGTTGTGGGTCGCGACCGTCTCCTTTGGGTCGAAAGCGGTCCAAGCCAAGATTGTGATTCCTGTTGTCGTGGGTTCGAGCCCCATCAGCCACCCCAAAATTCCTTTAATAATCAGCCGCTTAGATAGCGGCTTTTTATTTATCTGCGGTAACTTTCCAACCGCTTTTTCAAATTTCCAACGGATGTCTGGTCAGAACAGTCCTACTGGATCTGCTGATCGGTCCCAACTGTAGATGATGACCTCCGCACGGTCGACCCCGCGGCCGCCGCCAACCGTGTATGTGATCGGCACAGTATCCATCTCAAACGCAGCAAAAATCCGCCTAATTTCCGGATGATCGTTCAGGCTGATAATCGCTTTCCCTTTTAATGTCAGAAGCAACGCGGCCATTCGCTCGTACTCCGCCAGATCAAAATCGACTCCGTATCCTTCGGTCTCATAGTACGGAGGATCAAGGTAGAACAGAGTATGGCTCCGATCGTACCGTTCCATGAGCTTGTACCAGTCCATGTTCTCGATAAAAGCCCCGGACAGCCGCAAATGCGCGCTGGAGAGATTTTCTTCGATACGCAGTAGGTTAATTGGCGGCTGGGTGGTGGCAGTCCCCCATGTCTGACCGCTAACTTTGCCGCCGAAGGCATGCTGCTGCAGATAGAAAAAGCGAACGGCTCGCTGGATATCGGTAAGGGTATCGGGAGCGCTGACCTGGTGCCATTTAAATACTTCCCGACTTGACAAGGCGAATTTGAAATGGCGAACAAATTCCTCGAGATGATTTTGCACAACTCGATAGAGCCGGACAAGTTCGCCATTTATGTCGTTGATCACCTCAACATCAGCCGGCGGACGCATGAAGTAAAGCGCTGCGCCGCCTGCAAAAACCTCGACGTAGCACTTATGCGGTGGGAACTGAGGAATGATGTGGTCGGCCAAGCGGCGCTTTCCGCCGATCCAGGGAATGATAGGCATTGCCATGGGAACCCCTTAATATACTGTATGGGAATACAGTATATATTAGATGGCCGTAGGCAAAATGTCGTTGCTACCTGGCGTGGATCTAGTAACTACTGCCCGCGTGATTGCGACGCCGGATCACCGGCAGCCAGCAACAACTACCTCCAACTTCGTCGCATAGCCCTGCCACAGTGCAGAGTCGATCAGCGCGGCTTGCGCTGCAGCCTTGTCTCCGGGCCACTTGCCGGCGCCGAACGTCGAGCCGGGGCGCGCGGGGATTTCGCCGACGCACGGGACGGTCACCGGGATTTTGACTTCGATCGGCGACTTCGTTGCGCAGCCGGCCAGCATGCAGGCGCAGAACAAAAGTGCAGGTGCTGCTGGTCGAGCGAATAAGTGCAGGTGGCGCAGGTGCTTCATTTCCATCCCTCCCATGCTTCGTTGAGAACGCCAGCGCAATCTGGTGCAGTGCTGGCGTACACTGCCGTGGCGCGCGCGGCCGCCTGAGCGATCGCTGGTTTCGCCGCGGTTTCAGCAGCCAGCCTGCGCCGCTCGGCCTCGGCGGTCGCGGCTGCCAGGCCGGCCACGGCAATGTTCTGATCGTGAATTGATGTTTTCAGTTCGCCGGTGACCTTGCGCTCTGCGGCCAGATCGGCGCGCACCACGTTGCCGTCATGCGCGGCAAGTGCCCAGCCACCAGCTGCGCCGGCCGCCAGCACCAGGGCTGCGATGGCTCCGACTTTCCAGATGCCGCCGACTGCATCGGTCAAGATACTCATGCGAGAACGTCGTACTGCGCCATGTTCCGACCGCGCATCACGGCAATCAGCGTATCGGCATAATGCGGATCCGTTGCATACCCGGCCTTGGCCACAGCTCGCGCCCAGCCTTCGCCCGTTTTTTCGGAAAAGCAACTGTGATAGCGCGGGTTAGTATGAAAAAAATCAGCGTGATCGAGCATCGAGCCGGACCAGTCCGGATACGCGCGAAACTTCAGGGTCATGGCAGTTTTTACGCCCTTGATATATTCCGTCGTCGGAAAGCTGACCGTCTTGCCTTTCCATGCAGCGTCGGCCTTGATGCCAAACAGATTGTTGCCCGGCGCGCGCTCGCCCCAGCCGGATTCGAGTGCCGCCTGTGCGAGTGTGAGGCTGGAGGGTACTCCACTGAAGCGTTGGCATGCTTGGGCAGCAGGCAGCATCATCTTGATGAAATCTTGTGGGAGCATGATTACG
The DNA here is from genome assembly GCA_030853745.1 of Pseudomonadota bacterium. Taxonomy (GTDB): domain Bacteria; phylum Pseudomonadota; class Gammaproteobacteria; order Burkholderiales; family Burkholderiaceae_D; genus JALYUM01. Next base: position 45,478 of record JALYUM010000113.1, read on the forward strand.
TCCTTTATGCGGATGGGTCAATGGCACCAGGTTCGCCAGCGCGGGTGCCGACTTCTGATGTGCCAACAGGGAAATATTTCTTCAGGCCGATCGCGCCGGTTAGCCCCGCGATGAGAATTGCGGAAGCGGCTTGGAATGGTGGTCGATCGGCAGCTGCGGCGATGAAGAAAGCGATCAGACCGCCGACTATTGAATAAGCCATGTCTGACATCACCACCAGCCATAGGTTCTCGACCTGGATACGCGGGCTCGAAATCTTGGCAAGCGTGGACGCCAGGCCGCCGACGGCAGCGATCAGAACAGCGAGCGCAACAGCACCGAGTGGGATCACGGACAGGTCCGTAACGAATACCGTTTGCGCGGCAACCGCGCTCATGGAGAAGCACATGGCCAGCAACAGCCAGGAGAGTTTCAAGAGTTGTTTGCTGTCTGGCATTTCGCTTCTTTCATGCGTTGGTAGGCGTCGGGGAATGCGGCGAGCATGATCATGCTGGCGTTCCAGATGTAATAAGCTTCCAGCCCGGTGAGGCGGGATTGCAACAAAGCGCTGAAAATCTGGGTGAGAAAGCAGAAGGCCATGCCGACCATGATGTAGTGGCGCTGGCGTAGCGCCAGGCGCCAGTGCCAGCGCGCCGGCAGAAGATCGTTCACGATGGCGTCGAAGATCGCGCAGCCGCCCAACACGGCTTGCATCCAGATCAGCATCGCGCCATCGGCAGTCGATGCGACCGAATATGAAAGCGAGTCCTGCACCTCGATGCTCATGTACAGGGCAATGATGGCCAGGCCGCCGATGTAAATGCGGAACATGGATCCGTCGCGCTGCGTTTGAATTTGGCGGCGCTCTTTCATGGCGCCTCCGTGAGCATCAAGGCCAGTTCATAGCAACGACTGGTCAGACGTTGCGCGCGAAGCGAATTGTGTTTTGTCATGTGAACCTTTCGAGAATAAAAAAACCGCCCGAAGGCGGCTTGGTTTTGGTGAGAATTTCTACCACTTGATTTCGTCGAGTGCTTCGCGCGTTTCGGCCGCAGCGATCTGCGCCTTCAGCACCTGAGAGTGCTCGAAATGCGCCGTGCCACGCGAGACCATGGCCTTGATGAAAACAGTCCACGTCGCCACGTCCGGGATCAGCGGATAGCTGTTGTCGAGCGCTTTCCACGCGCCCGGCCAGTTAGCTGGCATCGACTGCGTGAGCGCGACCTCGGCATTCGTGCACTGAATGTCGAGCATGGAAATCGAGTCACAAGCGATCTGTCTGCCGTCGAACTCGAAATACGACTGGTTAGCGGCGAAACGTGCGGCGTTGATCTCATCGCTTTTGCGCACCTTCAGATCGTCCAGCGTGGACTCATCAACCCACGCCGGCGCAGTGCCATTCCAACGCAACACGGCGGTTGGTGTAGGGCTGGCGCCAAGCGGAAGATTCCCCTGATATGGGATGAGGTCGAATTCGTCAGGGTGTTCTGGCGGCTCATCAATCGGGCCGATAAACCCTTCCGGGTCTGGCCGGCCGACGCCGCCTTCGATGATTTGCGTTGAGATTCGGCGAATGCAGTATTGGGTCATGTAAAATTTACCGTTAAAAAGAAATCGACCCGGCGAGTGGCGCCAGAACTGATGTGCGTAGCCGTACAGGAAAAATAAAAATCAAGCTCGCCAACCTGCCCATTACCTGTGATCTGAGGGTTGACTGTTTGGTTTCCAGTTCCGGTAATATTTATGCGCGCAGACCCACCCGGCTGTTCGAAAGACCAGGCGTAGCGAAAAGCGCCATCCATACCGCCAGCTGTGGCTGTGAAGTTGCTGGTGTTCTGACTCGCAGCGTTACGGCTCATCGTGTAGTACTGACCACTCGGCGGCGACACCGAAAGCGTCATGCTATCGCCGATACGCGGAGCAATCAGAATCGTATTGGTCAGGGTGAGTTGACCGTTGACGTGGCTAAAACCGGGCATGTACATATCGCCCCCTGCGGTAACCTGGAAGTACTTCCCGCCACCTGCCCCATTACCGAGCAGCAAGCCACTGGCGCTGAGGTGGAAGCCTCCCGGCCAGCTACCGTCCGCTGCTTGTGATGGCCACGCATAGTTCTCGTTGAACGCGCCTCCCGCGACGCTGCCGCGCGCTGCCAAATTTGTGCAATAAATTTTCCCGGACCTGGCAATAGCCCAACCAGTGCCGAGCGAATCCATTCGGCCGTTCCAGTCGATTGACAACAGATCGCCGCCAAACATGCTGTTGGTGATCGCATTTGAGCCAACGAGTTGGAGAGCATTTGCGGCCGTAATCTGACCGGCAATATTTACGCCGAGCGTGCCGCCGTAGGTTGCATTTAGGTCGCCGGTGTATGCAGCGCGATCTAGGTCTTGCACCCATGGAAACCACGTCGCTCCCGTCGTGTCGGTCGATTGTGGGTTGCCGCCATAACGACGCCATGTGCGATTGGCGATATAGGCGTATTGATAAATGCCGCCGCCGCTGGCGTCGGTGTATTGCTTGATCGTTTCAAGCGTACAGTACGTTTCCGTTCCGCCGGGTGAAATCCCGTCGTTGCTCACCAGTGCAGTCCGCTGCTTGAACTGCTTGCTAGTACCTACCGGGTAATCGTTCGGGGCGTCGTTCCGGTTGCGTGCGCCAAACACCGAACCATCGCCGCGGTCGATTGTGGCCAGCGCCGTCATCTGGCCACCACCGGCGCCGTTCAGTATGCCGGTCGGACCGAGATTGACGGAGCTGTTCAGCGTGACCGGTGCCGAGTCCATGGCGTTTTGCAGCGATTGCCATGCATCAGCGTAGGCTGTGAATTTAACGTTGAAGGTCGCGCGTACGATGGGGCTGTCCTGCGTTGTGTCGGACCATCCCGGGCTGATACTGACCAGATAGTCGCTCAAAGCCTGATATGCCGCGTAATAAGCCACCGATGAAACACCCAAAGACGCGGCGGCAGGAACTAGGCGTGCCCGCTCGGTGTCAATCCCCTGCCACTTCGCTACGAGTTGCGCTTTCTCACTGCGGTCCAGAATACCGTCGTTGGCCACAGCATCGGCGAACGCTTTTGTTGCGTCAGCGATGACCTTGACCGCAGCCGTATCTGCTGCAACGTCATCAGGTGATGGCGTGTATGTTGTTGCCTTATTACCGGCTTCAAGTTTGAACTGTGAAAAGTAAAACCCCTGCGCGTTCATCTGGTCAAAGTCGAGCCAGGCTAGTCCAGCGTTTGTCACTACAAAGTGGAATTCGTAGTGCGTGTCGGTCGTCGATTGCGATACTTTTTGCGTCGTCGTGTCGGCCAAGTCAACCCATAAATTGCCCGCTCCGTCTCGCAGTCGCAAATTAAACGAAAGCGTATAGGGTCCGACTTTCAAGTTCGGTATTGCCATGCGTTGAAAACCGCTACCCTGGTTGTTTCCAATCAACGTGAATGCATCGCCAGAGACCGCGGGATAGCGTTCAGCAACAATCGAACCTGATGACGTCGGATCGGAGAACGATTGCGTGCGCGAGTAAAGATTGCGTCCGCCGATCACGATTTCACTGTTCAGTGCTCCAGCAGGTACCGCCGCCAATGCCAAGCCCGCACCGGTTGAGAACAACAGCGTGCCGTCGGCGGCGTAAGTCTCCTGCGAACGCATCGTGACCTTGCCGTTCGCATCGACCTTGAACAAGCCGTTTGCGCTGGTGAAGTCGCCGGTCACGGTCAGCGCGCCGGTGTTCGTCGTAATGGCAGACAGGCTGCCGACCTTCAGTGATGCCTGATACGGGATCGACCACGTGACCTGATTCGTGGCCGGGTTATAGATGCCGTCGAACACCATCATGTACTGGCCAGCGGTCAGCGTCGGGACGGTGGCTTGCGGCGTGCCGGGCAAGCCGCTGCTGTTCGCTGCTGGCAGGCTGATCTTGCCGGTCGTGGCGGCCGGCGCAGTGGATGCGGTGCCGACCGTGGTGGCGACGTAGGCGGTGACGTATGAAAGGCCGTCAGCGCCGTTCGATCCATTCGATCCGTTACTGCCATTCGACCCGTTGCCGCCGGCGTAGCTCAGCGCGGTGATCGATGCATTGACCCAATTGATGGCCGTGGTCGTGGCAACTGCCGTGT
>JALYUM010000137.1 GCA_030853745.1 Pseudomonadota bacterium
TTTGTTCACTGGCTTGGCGCTGGCGCTGGCTTTGGCAGCTGGCTTGGCAGTCGTTTTGCTGGTGGCTTTGGTGGCTGGCTTGGTGGCTGGCTTGACGGTCGACTTCGCGGTCGACTTCGCGGTTGTCTTCGGTGCCGCTTTGACGGTGGCCTTCGTTACAGCTTTTGGTGCAGCTTTGGCGGTAGCCTTTGGTGCAGCCTTGGCGGTAGCCTTCGGTGCTGCCTTCGTGCTTGCCTTGGCGGCGACCTTCGGTGCTGCCTTCATGCTTGCCTTGGCGGCGACCTTCGGTGCAGCCTTGGTGCTAGCCTTCGGTGCTGCTGCCTTCGGTGCGGCTTTGGCGGCGGTCTTTGGCGCGGCTTTTGCTACTGGCTTGGCGGTCGACCTGGTGGCAGCTTTTACTGACGCTTTGGCTGCGGCTTTGACCGGGGCTTTGGCAACAGTTTTGGCAGCTGTCTTGACGGTGGCTTTTACCGGTGCTTTGGCGGCGGCTTTGGTGGCTGGGGCTTTGACGGTGGATTTCGCGGCAGGCTTCGTGGCCGAAGCTTTTGCGGTGGTTTTTTTAGCGGCTGTTGCCATGATAGTTCTCCTTCATCTGCGATGAAAAATGTGCGCTACAAAATTTAAACCCGCCAGGACGGCCATCCGCCCAGGCGACTTATTCATCGGCACAAACGCATCGCGGATGTTCATGCTAATGAATACGGCCCAACTGATCGCTGCATTTCTCACGACTGCAGCACCTCAGCCACACCGCCAATTGCCAGACGGTGTGTCATCGACAGCTCGCTGTCCCCACCACCACGCCACCGAAGCGCGAAAAGAAAAAGCCGCCATGCCTGAAGATATGGTCAGGCAGTGCGGCTTGTTTTTTTCTCGTAGCGTGAATGCATAAGGGCTTGAATCAGCGTCCCGTTTCGATCGGTTCTTTGCCAGCAAACAAGACCAACTGCATCGAGTTCACGATTAGACAAATCTAATCACGTAAAGTACACGAAAACCTTGTCCTTGCGCAACCTGCACACATAATTTTCACACTCTTTATCGCATGAAGGTGAAGTGGCGCACATGGACAAGCACCTCATGCGGCACATTTCGCCGGTGTTCCGGTCAAGCGGTGCGAGCCATAGCGCCCTTACCTAAAGGCGCCCTGCCATTTCAACTACTGCCAACATACGCCTCTACGCAGCGCACGTCGATCTTTTTTTCCCGTCCCTGTAATGGGCAAAAAAAACGTCACGCACGGCACCGGCGAATCGTCATAAACAGTATCGAGCAGCGCCGCGTGGACATGCGCTACTATCTGCCACCATGAACCAATCAGACCCCATCACTGCACTGCCCAACGCGGACATGCACGCGGTCTTCGCCCGCCAGGCCGCCACCGCGCAGCAACTGCGCAGCTCGACCGCACAACAGCGCATCGATAAAATCCGGCGCCTGCGCGATGCTGTCATTGCGCACACCGACGACTGGTACCGCGCCGCGCAGGCCGACTTCCGCAAGCCTGCCGGCGAAGTCGATCTCAGCGAAATTTTGCCGGTCTGCGTGGAAGCGAACGACGCCATCCGGCACACCAGAAAATGGATGAAGAAACAGCGCGTCTGGCCGACACTGCTGACGCTGGGCACCCGCAGCCACATCCAATATGCGCCGCGTGGCCGCTGCCTGATCATCGGCCCCTTCAACTACCCGGTCAACCTGACGCTCGGCCCGTTAATCTCGGCCATCGCTGCCGGCAATACCGCCATCGTGAAGCCGTCCGAGCTGACGCCGGCAACGTCGAAGCTGATTGCGCAAGTGATCCGCGAGGTCTTTCCCGACGATGAAGTGGCGGTCTTCGAAGGCGAAGCCCACGTTGCGCAGGCACTGCAGACGCTCCCGTTCGACCACGTGTTCTTCACCGGCAGCCCGGCCATCGGCAAGCTGGTGATGGCGGCGGCAGCAAAGAATCTGGCCAGCGTCACGCTGGAACTGGGCGGGAAAAGTCCGACCATCGTCGACGCCAGCGCCGACCTGACACTGGCCGCGTCGAACATCATGTGGTCGAAATTTGCCAACGCGGGCCAGACCTGCATCGCGCCCGACCACGTGTATGTGCACGCCAGCGTCAAGGATGCGTGGCTGGCCCGCTGCCAGGCCGAGTTGAAAAAGGCATACGGCGCGACGCTGGCCGAGCAGCAGGCCAGCCCCGGCTTCGGGCGGATCGTCAACGCACGCCACACGGCACGTCTGGCGGCACTGCTGGACGATGCCACCGGGCGTGGCGCGCGCGTCGTGCTGGGTGGCGGCGTCGCGCCCGACGATTGTTTTATTCAGCCGACACTGCTCGATAGCGTGCCGCCGGACGCGCGCATCATGCACGAGGAAATTTTCGGGCCGCTGCTGCCGATCATCACGTTCACCGACCTGCACCAGGTGATCGATGCCATCAACGCCGATGCGAAACCGCTGGCCCTCTATATATACAGCCGGACCGAGGCGACCATCGACGCGCTGCTGACGCGCACTACCTCGGGCGGCGCCTGCGTCAATCACTCGCTGCTGCAATTCCTCAACAGTCATCTGCCTTTTGGCGGCGTCAACAATTCAGGGATCGGCAGCGCCCACGGCCACTTCGGCTTCAAGGCGTTCAGCCATGAGCGCGGCGTCGTGCGCACCCAGTTTTCCAGCGCAGCGACGTTGTTTACTGCCGGCGAAACGCCGCCGCTGGTGCGCCGCATGCTCAAAGCGGCGCTGAAGTTTCTTTAAGCGCCCGGGCAGGTTCCCGCTGACGCGCCATCCCATGCGCGCGCGCCAGCGGCAATCTCGGTCGCCAGCTTGCGCAATACAAGCTGCTGGGCCTGCACCATTTCCGGATAGCCGCCGCGCGCCGGCACCTCGAAACGGCTGGTGCACAGCAGGCGCCCCTTGCTATTTGCACTGCTGTCTGCACCAGCCAGATGCAGCCGCCACGTGCCTTCGAACTGCACCTTGTCGCCCACCCATGCATCGAACCGGCGCACCTGCACCTGGATGCGCATGACGGTGGTCCCGCTGGCATTGCCGAGGCCAGTCACATCGCGCACATTTAGGCTGGTGGCCAGCTGCGCAGCCAGTGCGTTGCGAATTTCGTCGGCATACGGCCCCGACCAGCGCTCGCCATCCTGGACGATCAATCCGCTGGCGCCGTTGCGCACTACCAGTTGCTGCTGGTCGAGCTGGGCCGGAATACCGACCGGCAGCACGTCGATGGCAAATGCCGCCGGCGCGCCAGTGGCTGGCGTCATGGCGGGCGCCAGCAGCGTGTGATAGTGGACCGGCGGCGAGGAACAGGCGGCCAGCGTGAAGGCGCACGCCGCCAATAAAAGAGAACGGTTCATCGGCGGGTCTCCGGAACAGGGTTGGAAGAAGGATTGTCGTTGCTGATTTTTGCCCGGCCCTTGATCAGGGCTTCCGGTTGACGCCCGAGCAGGTCGGTGAGCGTGCGCAACGAGCGGGCGCTGCGCTGCAGCTCCTGCAACGTCTGGTTCAGGTTTTGCTGCAGCGGCGCGTCATCGGCCACGATGCCTTTTGCCGCGACAACGGTTTCGCGTGCCTGTTGCAGCGTCTGAGTCGCTTCCGGCAATACCTTTTTATCCACCTGGTCCAGCGTCGAATTGAGCGTGTGCATGGCCTGGTTTGCCTGCGGCAGCGTGGTCTCGCGGACCTGTTTCAACGTCTTGTCGAGGCTGCCGAGCGACGAATCGAGCTTCTTGCCAATGTCGTCGAGCGGGATGCGGTCGATCTTGGCGACGATATTCGCAGCCTGTTCCTGAATGCGGTCAACGTCGCTGCCAGCAGTTGGCAATGCCAGCGGACGCGCTTCGGTATTGAAGGCAACCTTGGGCGCATTCGGCACCGCATCGAACGATATGTACAGCTGGCCAGTAAGCAAATTGCCCGACTTGGCGCGCGCGCGCATGCCCTTGTCGACCAGGCTTTTCAAAAACTGCGCCGAGCGCTCGTTCAGGTCGCCGCTATATTTCTTTTCAATTTTGTCGAGCACCCGGCCCAGCCGCTGGGGATAGACGTCGACATTCACGATGGTGGGAAAGCGTCCGCGCTGGTCGTCGAAATCGAGTTCCATCGACCTCACTTTGCCCACCCGCACGCCAGAAAATTCGACCGGCGCACCAATCGACAGCCCACGCAGCGACTGCTCGAAACGCAGCTGGATCGGCAGCGACGGCCCGTCTGGCGGCGCCATCGCAGTATCGAAGTCCTTCAATAAAGGGAAAGTGTCGTTGGTGGGCGCGATCGGCGACTGGCTGCCTTCGGGCGCGCCAAACGCCAGACCGCCGCCCAGGACCGTGGCAATCGACTGGGTTTTGAGTTGCAAGCCATCGGCGCCCAGCGACACATCGACACCGCTGGCATTCCAGAAGCGCGTGTCCTTGGTGACGAATTTATCGTAGGGCGCATCGATGAACAACTGCATGCTGACTGCCTTGCCGTCGGTATCGAGCCGGTACGACGCCACGTGCCCGACTTCCACGCGCCGGTAGTAAATGGGCGAGCCGATATCGAGTGAACCCAGGTCTTCCGCGCGCAGGTTGAACGCCCGGCCCGGTGTGCCGCTGATGATATTCGGCGCTTCCTCCAGCCCGTTGAAGGTCTTGGTGGTCTCTTCCTTTTTCCCGGTGTCGACCGCGATGTAGGCGCCCGACACCAGCGTGTCGATGCCGGAAATGCCGGCCAGGCTGATGCGTGGCCGCACGACCCAGAATTTGGTATCGGTGCGGATCAGATTGAGCTCGGTTTTAATCAGGGCCACGCCCACGATGACATGCGAGCCATCATTCGACAACCGCACCGATTTCACGCTGCCCACCGTCAAATCCTTGTATTTCACGCGCGTTTTGCCCGCTTCGAGGCCGGTGGCAGTCTTGAAATTGATGGAAATTTCCGGCCCCTGCCCCAGCCAGGTGTGCACCACCAGCGACAGGCCGATCAGCGCGGCCACGGCCGGCAGCAGCCAGACCAGCCACGTCGTCCAGCGCCGTTTCGACACCACCGGCTCGGCAGCTTGTTTGTCAATGTCGTTCATGCTTCCTCGTCATCCCAAATTAGTCGTGCATCAAAACTCATGGCGGACAGCATCGTGAGGATCACGACTGCGCCAAAAAATAAAATTCCCACCCGCGGCTGCGTTTCGCTAAGCGCATGAAACTCCACCAGCGAAGCGACAATGGCCACCACCAGCACATCGAGAAACGACCAGTACCCCACCATCTCGACGACGCGGTACAGCGTGGTGCGCTCCTTGCGCGCCCATTTGCTTTTGCGCTGGCATGTGATCAACAGCACACCCATGATCGCAAATTTCACGCACGGCACGGCAATACTGGCAATAAAAATCACCAGGGCGATGCCGTACGAGCCCGAATTCCAGAAGTCGATAATGCCGCCCATGATCGTGCTGGCAAAACCACTGCCGAGGAACGTGGTGTACATCACCGGATACAGGTTGGCGGGAATGTACAGGATCAGCGCGGCGATCAGGTACGCACTCGATTTACGGATGCTGTCGGGATGGCGCCGGTGCAGGTTGTTGCCGCAGCGCGGACACGTGGCCAGCGTATTGTGCGTGGCCACATCGTCGCATACGGCCTCGCAGTCATGGCACGCCACCACCCCGAGTTCGCGCGCCCGCGCGCCGCGCTTCATCATGCGGATACCGCCGACGGGTGCGCTGCCTGCGCCGTCTCGGCCCATAACTGGCGCACGTCGCGCCCGGCAATGATCGTCATCAGGATCATCAGCGCAGCCATCGCCCACACCCCGGCTTCCAGGTACACCTGCACCAGACTTGACAGCTTGATGACAGCCACCAGAATTCCCAGCATGCACACTTCCACCATGCTCCACGGGCGCAGCACGACCAGCAGCCGCATGACGGAAGCAAACGCGGGCGCTCTCTTACCCTTGTGCGCGAAGCTCATCACCCAGATCAGCAGGATAATCTGCAGCATCGGCACCAGCACCGCCACCGCCGCGGTGGGCAAGGCGATCGGGGCTGCGGC
>JALYUM010000139.1 GCA_030853745.1 Pseudomonadota bacterium
GGATATGTGGGGGGTGCTGTAGCGCAGGCCACGATACCAAACGTCAACGCATACGGGATTATGTTCGGGCTTGGGACAAATCCAACTGCTGACGGTAGTTTCGGATCAATTAATTACGCCGCCTATATCACCGGGTCGGGAGTGGTGCAGGTCTTTGAAAGTGGAACGCAAGTCGCTAGTGTCAACGTCGCAATTACAAACGGCGATGCCATCGCCGTATCATACGACGGCTCGAATGTGCGCTATCTCCGCAACGGCGTGGTGTTCCGCACGGTGCCCGTGGCCATCACTGTCCCGCTGTATTTCGACAGCTCATTTGCCACACCTGGCGCGGTGCTGACAAATATTCGCTTCATGCCGCAGTCGTCGAATTCGTGGGTATCGATCGGTGGACTTGGCAAGCCGGACAATTACGCCACCTACGGCGGCACGTTCGGCGCAGGCGGCAACATCACCGGACAGATGACCCTTGCGCAGGTGCCGAATTTCATCCCGCCAAATGGCATCACCGATAGTCTGATTGGCGGCAACCTACGCAGCGCGAACTGGGCGGGTGTGACGTATGGCCCTGGCGCAGTTGGCTGGTTGCTTGAGCGCGACACTGGTAACTTCTACGGAAACAGTATGCGTTTGCGCGGCTACATCATGGGCGGGGATTATGTACAACCCTACACATGGCCTGTACAAAATGGCGATGGGTCGTACCCTATCGGCTATTACGTTGGGCCAGAGGGAGCTTTGTGGGGCAATGGGCGCACGGCGCGCTATGTCCAGATTTCAGCAGCAGGGGACATGTACGCGAACGGCTTTCAACTGGTGAACGGTCAGCTCACCCTGACCAATACGATTTTGATCGCGCCGAAATACGGCGACAACGTGGTTGGCTCAATCTCGGGCGGTGGGCAGTACTACACCGTCGGAAACAACATCGCCTTCACCGACAAATATGTCGGTACGTACGCGGCCAGCATGACGAATTCCAGCGGCAATCTCACTTTCGCATGGTCCACCGAAAGCAGCAGTGGCGCGATAACACTGCGCATCACCGGCACCAGTTCGCAAAGCTGCATTGTCTACGCAACCGGACGACTCATTGCCGGTCAGGAGCTGGACATGATCGTGCGCTGCAACATCATCGATGTGACAAGTAACTTCACACGCAATGTGGAAACCTTTTTTACCATCGGATCGCCTTCATGACCCAATACTGTATTCGCCGCGTATCGACGCAAGTCATCGAGGGCGGCGTCGGCCGGCCTGACCCGGAAGGATTCATCGGCCCGATTGATGAGCCACCAGAATACCCTGACGAATTCGACCTCATCCCACATCAGGGGAATCTTCCGCTTGGCGCCAGCCCTACACCAAGCGCCGTGCTGCGCTGGAATGGCACTGCGCCGGAGTGGGTGGAAGAGGGCGCACTGGACACCCTGCGCGCGCGCAAGTCCGCAGCAATCTCGCAAGCCTGTACCGACGCTATCACTGCCGGCTTCCCTTGCGACGCACTCGGTGCCGGCTTCACCTACCCATCCAGGCCGAACGACCAAGCAAACCTCACCGGCTCAGTCGTTCGTTCGTTTTATCCGGGCAACGATGCCGACTGGCGCACGCCGTTCTGGTGCGCCGATGCCGATGACGCGTGGGAATTCCGGCTGCACACCGTTGCGCAGATTCAGCACGTGGGCGACTGCGCGGTGATTGCGCGGCTGTCCTGCATGGCGAAGAACGAGCAGATGCAGGGGCAGGTGGCCGCAGCCGAAACGCCCGAAGCGCTCGACGACATCATCTGGTAGGCGCTCGCAGTTGCACACAGGCCGCCTTCGGGCGGTTTTTTATTCCTGAAAGGTTGACATGACAGAACGTATTTTGCGCGCTGACTCTTTCCGCTGCACCCATGTCGCGCGGGTGCAACCATGAGCCAATGCGATGCCATGATTTTGGGCCTGCAATTCGCGCGTCCGAGCACAACGAATATCACTGAGGAACCAATGACGCCACCCCGCCCACCACGACCAGCACCTATCCCAGTCGATCCGCATCCGCGCCGCCGGCTGATCGATTTCTCCATGCCATTGCCTTGGGTGATCGGCATGTTCTTTTCCGTCGTCAGTGGCCTGTTTTACATCGGATGGATGGCCTCGAACCAGAACAACAAGCTGACCCAAATCGTTGAATCGCAGACGAAGATGGAAGCGAAACAAGAGGCGATCTCGACGCGCGCGGACGTGATGCGCGACCAGTTCGCTGAGCTGAAGCAGTCGCAAGCGATTCTCGCAATCCGCGTCGGCGCACTCGAAAGGGACCTGAAAAAATGAACCGCGAAAAGCTTGCAGCACAATTAACGCTCGACGAGGGCCGGCGCGCACGCGTCTATACCGATACCGTGGGCAAGCTCACCGTTGGCGTGGGTCGCAACATCAGCGACCGGGCTTTCTCTGACGATGAAATCGACCTGATGCTGGACAACGACATCAAGCTGGTCGAGCAGGCGCTGGACCGCTCGCTGCCATGGTGGCGCCAGATGAACGACGCGCGCCAAAACGTGCTGGCCAACATGTGCTTTATGGGCATCGGCACACTGCTGACGTTCGTCAACACGCTGGCGGCGATGAAGGACAGTCGCTACGGCGATGCGGCAGATGGAATGCTCGCGTCGAAGTGGGCAAAACAAGTGGGGCAGCGTGCCAACCGGCTGGCTGACATTATGCGCAAAGGACAATTCTGATGGCACTCGATCCCGTAACAGCAATGCTCGACATCGGCGGCAAGGTCATTGACCGCCTTTTCCCGGATCCCGCTCAGGCGGCCACGGCCAAGCTCGAATTGATCAGGCTGCAGCAGACCGGTGAGCTCGCGCAGCTTTCGGCTGATCTGGACATCGCGAAAGGGCAGCTGGCGATCAACCAGGCTGAAGCCGGTAATGCCAGCCTATTCGTAGCCGGCCCGCGACCGTTCATCATGTGGGTCTGCGGCTTCGCGTTCGCCTACAAGTTCATCTTGGCGCCAGCTGCAGCATTCGCGCTCACTGCGGCGGGCCATCCGATCTCGCTGCCGGTGCTGGACTTCACGGAAATGTCGACCGTGCTGCTCGGGTTGCTGGGCTTAGGCGGACTCCGGACTGTCGAGAAGATCAAGGGCGTCGCCTGAAGGGCAGGGCTACGCGACGAAGCTGGAGGTGGTGGTGGCTGGCTGCCGCTGATTATCCGACGCGGCGCGACTGCGCAACACTGGCACCGTAGCGCAATAGTCCGCCCACACCTGCATTAGCACCTTGCGCTTTTCGATCAAGTCGCCGCGGCGATATGCTGCTTCCACTTTGTCCGGCAAGCTGTGCGCCAGTGCGTGTTCGCATACCTCACGCGGGAACGAGTTGCCGACAGACTCGGCGCACCAATCGCGGAAGGTCGACCGGAAACCGTGGACGGTAATTTCTTTTCGACCCATCCGGCGCAAAACCGCAGTGAGGCTCATATCCGACAATTGCGTTTCCGCCCGCTGGCCTGGAAAAACAATTTCGTCGATGCGCGGCGCCGCTCGCAGCAGGGCCACCGCGGAAGTCGACAACGGCACACGATGCTCGCGGCCGGCCTTCATGCGTTCGGCTGGAATCACCCACATTGCTGCATCGAGATCGAACTCATTCCAAACTGCGCCGCGGACTTCGCCTGATCTTGTGGCAGTCAGTATCGCCAATTCGACCGCTCTTGCTGCAATGCCCTGACGTTTCCTTAGCTCAGCCATAAATGCTTCTACTTCCGGCCAAGGGAGGGCAGCATGGTGGACCACCTTTTTCATCTTCCCAGGGTCGGCAAGCAGGTTATCCAGATGGCCGCGCCACCGCGCCGGATTGTCGCCCCTCGGGCATGCGCAACGTCGCGATCTGCCACCTGACCAAGACGTTGTCCGACCAGCTTGGACCGCATGGGATCACCGTCAACGTCATCCATCCCGGGGTGGTGGAGACGCCGCATATCCATGAACTGTACGCCAAGGAAGCGGTCCTGCAAGGTCTCACGCCGGCGCAGGTGGAAGCCAACTACGCCAGGGCCACGCCGATCCGTCGCGTGTTGCAGACGCACGAAATAGCGGACGTGATCCTGTTCCTGGCGTCCCCGCGCGCGGCCGCGCTGACGGGCGAGTCGATTGCCGTCGACGGCGGGATTACGCGCGGCGTGTTCATCTAACGTATCGACAAGGAGAACAGCATGAACGGAACCATTTTGGTCGGCACCGCCGGGCAGGGCATCCTGCGCAGCGTGGACGACGGGGCCACCTGGCATCGCCTGGGCCTGCAGGAAGCCATCGAATTCGACGGCGTGGTGCGCAGCCTGGCTGTCGATCACGCCAATCCTGCGCGCATTTTTGCCGGTGCCGACGCCGGCATCTGCCTGAGCATCGATGGCGGCACCCATTTCGCCCGGTGCGATGGGCCGGCCAACGGGATGACGGTATGGGCGCTGGCGATCGATCCGCGCGACCCGAACATCGTCTACGCCGGCACCGGCGCGCCGTCCCGGGCATGCATGTTCCGCTCGACTGACGGTGGCCGTGCCTGGCACCAGCTGCCCATCGCATTGCCCGAATTTTGCAGCGGCGTGCACCGGCCCCGCATCCTGACCATCACTGTCGACTCCCTCGACGGGACCGTATGGTTCGGCGTGGAAGAGGGCGGGGCGTGGCGCAGCAGCGACCGCGGCGACACCTGGGAGCGCATCGACCAGCCGGACAGTGGCATCGTCAATGGCGACATCCACGCGATCACCGTCTTGCCAGCCGGCCCACAGGGCGCGCGCATGCATATCGTCTGCACCGTCAACTCGGTCTACACCAACAGCGCCGGCGGCAACGGCGCCTGGGAGGGGGCCAGCTCCGCCGAGCGCTTCGACGGCATGTATTACACGCGCACGATCGAAGCGTTGCCGGGACCGGCGCAGACCTTGCTGCTGGCAATCGGCGACGGCACGCCGGGCACGCAGTCGCGCATTTATCGTTCCATCGACCGGGGCCGCAACTGGACCCACACGCTATTGCATGCTGCGCCGAATTCCACTTTCTGGGCCTTCGGTGCGCACGCCGCCGATCCGGCGCTGGTGTTTGCCGGCACCAAGTACGGGCACCTGTTCCGATCCACCGATGGCGGCCAAAGCTGGTGGAAGGAATGGCGCGATTTCAGCGAGATTACCGCCATTGCATGGACACCCTTCGTGGCGCAGATCAAGGCGCACGCCCAGTCGCGGCTGGACGCACCGCACGAGCAGCATCATGACTGAACCGCTGACACCCCCGGTACTGCCGCGTGTGCGGCGCACGCACCTGTCCCTGTTCGTCAAAGACCCGTTCGCGTCGGCGCCCTGGTACGAGCGCGTCCTGGGCATGCAGGTGACCGCGACCGGCACGCGCTGGGTATTTCTGTCGTTTGGCCAGAAGCACCACGATATCGCGTTGATCCAGGTGGACGACCCACAGGATGCGACGCGCGGCACGATCAACATGCAGCACTACGGCCTCGAGATCGAGGGCGACCATGACGAGTTCCGGCGCCTGTACGGGATGCTGCTGCGGCAGCAGGTCGAGGTGGTCAAGATCACCGATCACAAGGTTGGCTATGGCCTGTATTTTTGTGATCCCGACGGCCATCGTTTCGAGTTTTTCCACGAGACGGTGCACGACGACGACGAAGCCAAGCGCGTCCTGCACCAGTACAACGCTCCCAGCGAACCGTATGACCTGAAGCCGCTGTGATGCGGCTGTCATGCGGCTGCCATTTTAATCACCGAACCGACCGAGACGAGACAGTTCATGAAAACACCTAATTTCAGCAGCTTCCATATCCGCAAGTGGTTCCTCCAGATCGAAGACACTCTGGCCGGCGAGACGGGCGCGCCGGCCGACGGCGAGCCGCTGCGCAAGATCGTGATTGCCGCCTGCCTGCACAATCCGTTTGCCGGCCGCTATGTGGAGGACCTGTCGGCGTGGATCGAGGCGTCGCCGGATCTGGGCCGTGAATTCGGCCGCCGCATCCAGGCAGCCGCGCAGGGCCGCGCCATCGAAAGCTACGGTAAAGCGTGTCTGGTGGGCGCCGACGGCGAGTACGAGCATGGCAACGCGCTGCTGACCAATCCGGCCGCCGATCCGGTACGGGCCAGCCTGGGCGGCGGCTTGTCCTGGGTGCCGTCCACTGGCAAACGCGGTGGGCCCGGCGCCGTCATCGATATCCCGCTGGCGCACAAGGACGCCCTGTACGTCCGTTCGCACTACGACACCGTTACCGCCTCGTTCGGCGATGGGCCCGGCCGCGACGAAGTGCTGGTGATCTGGGCGTTCGCCACGCGCGGCCGCCTCAACGCCCGCCTGGGCGGCTTGCGCGCGGCCGACATCAATGGCAACGACGGCCTGCGTTGAACTTCCCACCTGAAAGCGCACAGCACATGCGTCGCCGCGACTACACACTGGCCCTCTCGCGCCTGCAGTTCAGCGTCACCGAGTGGGGCGATCCGCACGGGCAACCGATTGTCATGCTGCATGGCATCCGCGGCTACGCGGAAACCTTCGCCGGCCTGGCTGCGGC
>JALYUM010000142.1 GCA_030853745.1 Pseudomonadota bacterium
GGCTGGCCATCGTACTGGAGCGTCTCCCGACGTGCCCCAACAGCCAGATTGATTCGCTGCTGCCATTCCCTGACTTTACTTAACGCTCAACAGGCTGTACAGGTGGGGCCGCTGGCCGCTTACACAATCCCATCCCTCGCGTAGAGCTAAGTTAAACAGGCCCTTGATGGCCAGACAGAACCGAATGGCCTCCTCACTATATTTGGAACTGCGGCCGCGCTGCCGCTGGCACTGCCATGCCATGCTATGCCAGCATATGTCCTTGTCCAGCCAGACGAGCAAAGAGTCCCGCGACTTCAACGTAGCGATGAATGTATTCATATTGATCGTTCGATACTTCGGTTTTGCAGGTGCACTCATGCCGTCAGCTTACGCGAGTCGCGCTTCGAAGGCCGTCGCGAACAATTTGTGCGACTTAGCCCTCTATGCAGCCCTCAGTACGATGTCTCGCTGTTTTATCCATTCGCACACCTCTATGCATTTTCACCATCGTACCGGCAGCGTTGACGAAAAACATACACAGATGCTCGTCGAAAAACCATATCAGTGACGTTTTTCCCCGCCACACCCTGGATGCCCTTAGAACCGTTGGGATGAAGGCGAAATGTATCTGATACGAAAAAAATCTCGTAAATTGCCCCTGTTTGTTGTGGTCGAATGCGTCAATACTAGGCGCACGTTTGATTATTTTGGTCGATAGCCTCAAACCTTCGCATGTCTCGGTTGGAGATTGACATTTCAGTTCTGCGACTTTCGGGGCGCTGGTCCGATCGTGCGATATCAGTCGCATCAACGTGTATGACCTCCGAAGACGGAGAGCGCGATTTGGCGCACTCCTTAAAGGCGGACTTCTTGAAAGTACTAATATTCGATTTAAAGAGAAACGCTCTCCTGGATTCCATGTCATTTTGGAGCCTTTCTTCCACTGCCTAGAGTGGCGTCACCAAAATTGGTTATTAAACGCAGCTTTCAGGTTCCCTCCAGCGAGCATGGCAGCCAGCGACACTTGCCGCGTGTTTACCGGATTTCATAGTGCACTTCGCTGCCCTTATGCGGTCCACAGGTACCGTCGGCGTACGCAATTTAAAAGTCTTATCTAATTATCATGCTCAATAATTTCACTATCAAATCCCGCCTGATCTTCGTCATCGGTTTGCTTTCCTTTGCCAGTTTGCTCGTCGGCGGCTTAGGTCTGCGTAACCTCGTAGCGACAAACCAATCCCTAAGAACCGTGTATAACGACCGCCTGGTAGCGATGGGAGAACTGGGCCAAATACTAAGCATGGTCCAGGAAAATCAGAACCTGATAGCGATGGCGGCCAGTGGTCCCGCTGCTAACATCCCTGCGGCTGTCAGCCAGTATGAAGAGCGCCTAGGAAAAATAAATCAGCTGTGGAATATGTACATCGCGACGTCGTTGACAGAAGTTGAACGAGGTTTGGCACAGAAATTTGATGCAAGCCGGAAGATGTTTGTTGCTAACGCTACTCGTCCCGTGCTTGCGGCGCTTAAGGCTCATGATCTAGACCGTGCAGCATCCATTGTGCAGGGGCCGCTGGCGAAGCTGTTTATTCCAGTGCGCGATAACATGCGCAACCTGGTCAAGCTGCAAGTGGATGTCGCAAAAGCGGAATATGACAGCGCCATCGCCCGCTATGAAACAGCCCGAAATTTCTCTATCGGGCTACTAACATTGAGCCTACTCAGTGGCATAGCGATTGGTGCTTGGCTGATACGCGGCATCAGCGCTGCGCTGGCCCAGGCCCTTCAAGTAGCGAACAGTGTTGCCGCCGGCGATCTGACGGAGCGTATCGATATCCAATCCACCGACGAAATCGGACAGGTCCTGACGGCCCTGCAGAGGATGAACAGTGGTTTGATGACAATCGTTGCCGAAGTGCGCAGTGGCACCGATTTGATCGCAACGACATCGAGCGAAATCGCAGCCGCCAGCCAAGACCTGTCCGGCCGCACCGAAAAACAGGCCAGTTCGCTTGAGGAGACAGCGGCGTCAATGGAAGAGCTGACCGCGACCGTTAAGCAGAACGCGGAAAATGCTGGCAAGGCGAATATGTTGGCCAATACCGCCTCGGCAGCGGCCTACAAGGGGGGGGAGGTAATAGGACAAGTTGTTGATTCTATGGACGAGATCAACAGCTCCTCGCGCAAGATCGTTGATATCATCAGCGTCATTGATGGGATTGCCTTTCAGACCAATATTCTCGCTCTTAATGCTGCTGTGGAAGCGGCACGGGCGGGCGAGCAAGGTCGTGGCTTTGCCGTGGTCGCGTCGGAAGTCCGCAATCTCGCGCAGCGATCAGCCGCTGCTGCCAAGGAAATTAAGATCCTCATCGGAAGCTCCGTTGAGCGCATCAGCGCAGGAAGTATGCTGGTCAATGACGCTGGCAAGACAATGCTAGAAATCGTAGACAGCGTGCGCAGCGTGACCGATATTATGGGAGAGATTACCGTAGCCAGTCGTGAACAAACCATTGGAATCGGCCAGATTAACCAGGCTATAACGCAAATGGATGCGGTGACACAGCAAAACGCCGCCCTAGTCGAAGAAGCCTCAGCCGCCGCCGAATCCATGCAGGAACAGGCGGCCATGCTTGCTGACGTCGTGAGAGTGTTTAAATTATCACCAGGTGCAGTTGCCCTCGGGCACATGTCCGCCCAAACAAGTTCTTTCGCGTTAGCGAATGTAAGGTAGGTTGCGTCCGATATGTGGACAAACACGCCGGAGCCGAACTTTAGGATAACTTTTTTGATCGACTTCATCCTGGATTGCGCAAGCCTGAAGGCGGGTTATCCGCTGAGCTAACGGCATCTAGGACGCGACGGCGCATCGCGTTGCTCTGCCGTATCATTACGCCTATGCGAATTTTCGTTCGACGGGTAGGCGTGTTTGACGGCATTTTAGATGTGCCTGATCTCACGGACCACAGTCAACATGCCGGATTTCCTTGGATTAAGCCGAATTCGTGCTACACGGCGCCGCTTTCGCTGGTTTCAACCATGACCAAGTTTGACGATGTCACAGGCATGGGAGTGCGCGGATTGGTTAACGGCTTGAGTGTGGAGCTAGGAGCTGACTGCTATATATTCGCTAGGACTGGACGTGGGAAGTTTATGATTAAATAGCTCCCGCGCCGGAACCTCGTTCGAAGCGAAGCATGGCCGCAAGGTCACAGCCGAGCATGAGGGCGAAGACCTTCTGTACATTGAAATCGAGCGCCTCAAGATGGAGCTGGACTGGCTTAAAAAACGTCAGGCCAGTAAGCGGCACCATGCGGATGGATCGATGCGGCCTGCGACCTATCGCGGGTGCGTCAGTGCGAACTGGCTGGCGTCTCAAAAGCGACCGTCTATCGACCACGCGCGGTGGCGCTTCCTGACGACGATAATCTGGTTTTGTGCGCGCTAATTGACGAAGAATTTACGCGGCACCCGTTCTACGGCAGCAGACGGATGGGGGTGTTTCTGAAGCGGCAAGGATGGCTGGTACACCGCAAACATGTGCAGCGACTGATGCGCATCTTGGGACTGGCGGGGAAGGCGCCGGGACCGGGAACGCCAGTTCAGCACCCATGTCATAAGGCGTATCCGTATTTGCTGCCTGGCGTGGCCATCGTGAGGCCAAACCATGTCTGGAGCACCCACATCACGTAGATCAGACTGGCCTGCGGCTTTGCGTACTTGGTTGCGATCATCGATTGGTACTCGCGGCGCGTGCTGACCTGGCGCATTAGCAACAGGATGGACGTATCTTTTTGCGTGGACTGCCTGGAAGAAGCATTGGTCGATTACGGCAAGCCCGAGATTTTCAATACCGACCAAGTCAGACAGTTCACCAGCGTGGCGTTCATAGGGGTCTTAAAACGCGAAGGCGTTGACTTCAGCATGTACGGGCGGAGCGTGCGCTGGACAACATTTTCGCCGAACGCCTGTGGCGCAACGTCAAGTACGAGGACGTGTACGCGAACGGGTACGCCACGATGGGAAAGCTGCACGCTGGGCTGACGCGGTACTTCGCCTTTTAGAACGGCGAGCGACCGCGTCAGGGATTGAGCAATCAGACGCGGGGCGTCGTGTCCAACCGTGGTGAAGGCGGTGTCGCCATGATCGTCGACAAGTACGGCAGCGTGCCCGAACTGACAACGCCTGAGCCAGAACTGGGGCTTGATGCAGGCGATGCTGGGGAGCATGGGGCTTCGCCCCAAACCCCACCCTGCTGGAAGCAAATGCGATGACTGCCACGCTGGCAGAA
>JALYUM010000146.1 GCA_030853745.1 Pseudomonadota bacterium
GGCTTGCTCGATGAAGGCGTCAGAATACACTTTACTCATGTTGTCTCCTAAAAAGTGAGGTGACAACTAGCGTGACACAGGGGGCCATTCGTACACGAGCTCTGCTATCCCCTCGTATCGAATTGGCTTTTGCATCTTCCGAGGCACTTATATTCGGTGCTAGCGATGAGGCCGTGTCGGATTGGCAGACCTGACCCCGGGTTGGGGTTTATGGTGGAGCACGCTGTGTAAGAAGCATTCGTTGACAAGACTGAACAGCGCCAGGCGCACGGTTCGACTTGTTTAAAAAGCACCAAATCAAAAACTCCCGTACGATACCTTGGCATTGAGGTCGACGTTTTGCGTGCGCTTTTTAAGCGCCGCGGGCGTTCGAATACTTTTCACTTGCATAGGAATATATACGATGAGAAATCCCAGCCTGCTCTCCTCCGCCCTGATCGGCGCTGTCGCCAGCGCCCGCTCCATGACACCCATGGCCACCATCGCCGCAGCACGCGTCGCCGGGCGCATGACCACTGGCGAACTGGTGTTGCTGGACAAACCACTGTTCAAATACGGCGCGCTGGCAATGGGCATGGGGGAACTGTTTGGTGACAAAATGAAGAGCGCCCCCGACCGTACCGTCTTCCTGGGATTGCTGGCGCGCATACTGAGCGCGGGGATTGCTGGCGCGGCGCTGGCTCCTGCCGGCCGGGAAAAGGCTGGCGCTGCGGTTGCGGTTGCCACCGCTGTTCCGCTCGCCTACCTGACACTGGCCGGCCGCAAGGAAGCCATGGCGCGTATTGGTCAGACCCGCAGTGGCTTGATCGAAGACGCCATCATCGTGGCGGCTGGTGCAACAGTGGTCGCGCTGGCGACGATGCCGGCGCGTACGGTGCCGGTGAAAACGGTGCCGGCACCGGAATAACGGCGCCGAATAATTCATCAAAGGCCGGTTATTCCGGCTTTTTTACATGAAAATGGCGATGTCGTGAAAGACGGCAGTCGGTCTGGCCGTTGTACAAATTGCCAACGCCACAACGCATAAAAGCAGGTTTATCGTGCAGGCACTTCCATCGTCGCATCCGGCAACGCCGAAATAATCGTCACTGCCACGCGTCGGTTGCGGGCGCGTCCTTCGGGCGTGTCGTTAGGTGCTACGGGCACGTTGGCGCTGTGGCCCACCGCGGTCAGGCGCGCCGCAGCCATACCGCTGTCGATGAACAGGCGCACCACGCTGCTGGCGCGCACCGCCGAGAGTTCCCAGTTCGATGGAAACAGCGGATTCTTGATCGGCACATCGTCGGTATGCCCTTCCACTTGCACGGCGTGCGGATCGTCCTTCAGCAAAATTGCCACTGCACTCAGAGCCTCGCGCGACGCTTCGGTCAGCGTGGCGTCGCCCGGCGCAAACAATACGCTGGCATTGATTTCGACGCTGACGCCGCGGCTGTTCTGCGTCACGCGCACTTTCCCTTCTTTTACCAGTGGCCCAAGCGTGGCCGTCAGGTCGCGCGCAAGCAGGGTCAGGCGATCCTTTTCGCGGCGCAACGCTTCCGCCCGTTTGCGTGCAACGATGTTCGGCAACGTAAAAGTCTGCTGAACCGCAGTGTTCGGTGGCATGACCGCGCCACGTCCGCCAAACGCATCGCCCAGCGCATCCGACAACACCCGGTACTTGCTGACATTGACCACCGATATCGCGTACATGACGACAAAAAACGCAAACAGCAAGGTCATGAAATCGGCGTAGGAAATCAGCCAGCGGTCGTGGTTCTCGGTGTCTTCCTGATAGCGTTTGCGCGCCATCGCTCAGCTAAGCCCGCGCCAGCAAACTGGCCACGCGTTCATCGACGACGCGCGTATGGTCGCCGGTGGCGAGGTCGTGAAACACTGCCGCCAGAATATCGTACTGCGCCACCTGCTCCGCCACGATGCTTTTCAGCTTGTTCCCGACCGGGAAGAAAAACAGGTTGGCCAGACCGACGCCGTAAATGGTCGACACGAACGCCACCGCAATGCCGGGGCCGAGGCGCGAAGGGTCGCTGAGGTTTTCCATCACGTGAATCAGGCCGAGCACGGCGCCCAAAATGCCGATGGTGGGCGCGTAGCCGGCAGCCGATTCCCAGATGCGGGCGGCCTGGCGCTGGCTGAATTCGTAGGATGTGATTTCCGTTTCCAGCAGGCTGCGCAGCCGGTCCGGCGTGATGCCATCGACCACCAGGCGCAAGCCCTTTTGCACGAACAGATCGGCATTCATGTCGACGTACTGCTCGAGCTGCAGCAGGCCATCGCGGCGCGCGGTGAGGCTCCACAACGCGATCTGGCGCGCATACGTGCTGCGCGCGTTCGCAGGCGGGCGAAACACCCAGCGCACCATGCGCAGGCCGCGGATAAAGGCGGCGCCCTCGGTTTGCAGCAGCACGGCCCCGGCGGTACCAACAACAACAATGGCAAACGCGGCCGGCTGCATCAGCGAAGAGAGTTTGCCGCCATCGAGGCTGTGTCCAAGAAACAGGCCGGCCAGCGCCAGCCCCAGTCCGATTAAGCTCGCCCAGTCCACAGCTGCTCCTTGAGTGCGGCGCGCAGCCTGGCGACCGCCTGGGTATGCAATTGCGACACCCGTGATTCGGACACGCCCATAACGGCGCCGATTTCCTTCAGGTTCAGTTCTTCTTCGTAATACAGCCCCATCAGGATTTTTTCCCGCGGCGGCAAGTTGTCGATGGCGTTGATGACGGCCTGACGGAAGTCGGTATCAAGCAGCGCGCGGAGCGGATCTTCATCGTCGACGGAATAACGGTCGAGGAAACTGCCGTCGTCGTCTTCGCCCTTGAAATCTTCGTAATACACGAGCTGATGGCCGCCGCTGTCGCCCAGCAAGTCTTGATAGTCGCCGAGCGAAATTTTCATCGCTTTGGCCACTTCGGTTTCGGTCGGCGGGCGGCCCAGTTTTTGCTGCAGCGTGCTCATCGCGGTTTCGATCTTGCGCATGTTCTGGCGCGTGCTGCGCGGCAGCCAGTCGCTGCTGCGCAACTCGTCGAGCATGGCGCCGCGGATGCGCAGTACGGCGTAGGTTTCGAACTGCGCGCCGTGGGTTTCTTCGTAGCGGGAAATGGCATCGAACAGGCCGATCATGCCAGCCTGGATGAGATCGTCAACCTCCACGCTTGGGGGAAGCTTTGCCTTCATGTGATGGGCGAGGCGCTTGACCAACGGCATATGCTGCGTCAGCAAGATTTCCTTGTCCGTCTTCTTCCCTTTTGCCGTGTACATGCGTTAATTGTTTTTCTTATAAGCCAAAATGTGCGCCGCCTCCTGCGATGGCGAAACGGCCAGCCAGCCGGCGAAACGCGACCGATGCACCCGCCAGCGGAAACGCATCGACCACCGCCCGGCCCAGGCGTGCAGCGCGTTGCAGGTACTCGTCAGCCGGAACCGAGCCCATCGAACTAAGCGGCACCGCCAGATAGCGCGTTGCCGCAGTAGCCATATTATCGTATACAACCTTCGCTTCGGCCTCACTTGCGCCAGTGACCAGGATGCCGAACGGGCGGCGCCCCAATTGCTGCGACAAACGCTTGACCAGCGCGTACGCCGACGTGATCGAAGCGGCGTTGGCCGACACCTGCACGACGATCTCGGAATTGTCCATGACCGGCAACGGAAACGTGTCGTCATCGCCAAATTCGCCATCGACAATCACGATGCCCGACTGCTTCACCAGCACATCGAACGTCTTGGCCAGGCGACGCGTATCGTCCTGGCCGAGCTGTTCAACGCGGCCACGGACACGGCGCTGCATGCTGGCCACTTGAAACCCCTGCGGCGCCTGGTGAATCACCTGGTTCAGCGCGCACTCCTGGCGCGCCACCTGCAGCAAGGACCCGCCGCGGTCGACACCGAGCCTTTGCGCGACGCCGTATTCGTGTTCGCAGGCATCGACAATCATGACATCGTTGCCGGCCCGGGCCAGCGAGGCGCCCAGGTTGACCAGCATGGCGCCCTTGTCGTCTTCAGGCGTGGCAGAAAGAAAGGTGACGATGCGTGGCTTGGGGCCCGCCAGCATCCGGCGCAGGCCTTCTGCCTGGTCGAAATCGAAATTAGCCAAAGGACACCTCGCTCAGTTTGCGACCAGCAGCCGTGCCCGCCATCAGCAGTGGCAAATCGGCGTCGCTGATCTCGTTGCCGCTGTTCTTCGCGGCGCGGAAAGCGCGGTCGATCAGCATGGCGCGGTCGGGCAGATGCAGGTCTTCCGGCACGCGCTGGCCGGTGGAGATGTAATGCAAATTGAGTTTCTGGCGAATGACCACGTCGAGCACATTGCCGATCGAGGCGGCTTCGTCGAGCTTGGTCATGATGCAGCCGGCCAGGCCACTGCCCTGGTAAGCACGCACGACTTCGTTCAGCGTTTCGTTGGTCGACGTCGAGTTCAGGCACAGCAGGCGTTTTACGTCGGCGCCGGTTTCGCTCAGCATGGCAACTTGCTGCGTCACCATCTGGTCGCGCTGCGACACACCGACCGTATCGATCAGCACGGTGTGCTTGTTGCGCAGCTCTTTCAGGGCGATGCGCAGGTCGGCTTCATCTTTGACGGAGTGCACCATCACGCCAAGAATCTTGCCGTAGATGCGCAGTTGTTCGTGACCGCCGATACGATACGCATCGGTGGTGATGAGGGCCAGTTTTTCCGGACCGTGGCGCATCACGCAACGGGCCGCGAGCTTGGCGGTGGTGGTGGTCTTGCCGACGCCGGTAGGACCGACCAGCGCGAACACACCGCCCTTGTTGAGCATGTCGTCTTCGTCGGCCATCGTGGTCAGATTACGTTGCAGCACGGTCTTGATCCAGCGCATCGCGTCGCCTTCATCTTTACCGGCGGGCATTTTTTCAACGAGGTAGCGGGCCAGCGTGGCCGAGAATCCAGCGGCGAGCAATTCGCGCAGCACGCCGGCTTTTTGCGGATCGCGCTGTTGCGAAGCACCCCACGACAGCTCGGCCAACTGCGATGCCATCTGGCCGCGCATGGCACGAATTTCTTGCATCATGCCGGACATTTCGGAGGAAGCCGAATCCTTGGCCTGCGCAATGGCAGCCGACATCATCGACGTCATGGCGGCCATATCGAAGGCAGGTTGTTGTTCAGTGTGTGGTGGTTGCGGTGCGGCGCGACGATTGGCGTAGGACTGCGGCGCCGGGGCGGCTACTGGCGCAGCCGGTGCCGGTTCCAGATGCTGCAACGACGGGCGCGGTGCATCCATGCCGGACTCTGCCGACGGCGACGCCATCGACGCGACGTCATCGTTCGCCAGCGCCAGAATTTCAACGATACCGTCCACGGGGCGGTTCGACAGGATCACGGCATCGGGCCCGAGCGCTTCACGTACTTTACGCAATGCATCACGTGAGGTAGCCGCTGTAAATTTCTTGACGTTCATTTTATTGTCCCGTTACCGCCGTTGAGGTATAGGACACATTATTAACGATGCCGCCGGGAAACCATCCGGGGATAAAGAGGGGGAAAGGGGCGTATTTCGGGGTTGAGGTGATTTGAGGGCTGGCGTCGGGAACAGTTTAGATCGCGTGTGACAGCACGCATGGCATGGGTTCCCGCCTGCGCGGGAATGACGGTTTTTCGTTCAACGAATATAAACACGTCACCCCCGCGCAGGCGGGGGCCTATAACCCGTCAGCGTTAGCCCGGTGCGCCCACAAGCGACGTCACCCGAATCGTCTTCGACTCCGGAATCTCCGCATGCGAGAGCACTTTCAACTGCGGCAACGCCCGGCGCAGGAACCGCGACAACAAGGTGCGCAGCTGCGCCGGCACCAGCAGCACCGGGGTCAGGCCCAGCGCCTCCTGCTGCTGCGCCGCATTGCTGGCCGATTGCGCAATGGTATCGGCCAGACCAGGCTCGATACCGGCGCCATCGCCACCGTTGCCCAGCGCCTGCAGCAGCAAGCGTTCGAGGCGGTTATCCAGCGTCATGACCGACAACTCGTTCGTCCCTGGGAACAACTGCTGCACAATTGCCCGGCCCAGCGCGACGCGCACCACGGCGGTCAGGTCTGCCGGATCGGCGTTTTGCACCGCATGTTCCGACAGCGATTCGATAATCGTGCGCATATCGCGGATGTGGACGCCTTCCACCAGCAAGTTCTGCAGCACTTTTTGCAACGTCGACAGCGTGACAACTTTCGGCACCAGGTCTTCCACCAGCTTCGGCGTTTCCTTGGCCAGATGATCGAGCAGCGCCTGCACCTCGAGGCGGCCCAGCAATTCGGACGCGTGGCTGGTAATCAGGTGATTCAAATGCGTAGCGACAACGGTACCCGCATCGACCACGGTAAAACCCATGCTCTGGGCCTGATCACGCAGGCTGGCGTCAATCCAGGTTGCTGGCAAGCCGAACGCCGGATCGGTGGTCACCAGGCCCGGCAAGGTGCCAATCGCCATGCCCGGATTGATCGCCAGAAACTGGCCGCTCATCGCTTCGCCAGCGCCCACTTCGACGCCCTTGAGCGTGATGCGGTACGCCGATGGTTTCAGCTCCAGATTGTCGCGGATGTGCACTGGCGGGGCAAGAAAACCCACTTCCTGCGCAAACTTCTTGCGGATGCCTTTGATACGTTTCAGCAATTCGCCGCCCTGCCCCTTGTCCACCAGCGGAATCAGGCGGTAGCCCACTTCCAGGCCGAGGGTATCGACCGGCATGATGTCGGCCCAGCTGGCTTCTTCCTGCTCCGGCGCCGTGGTGCTGGCCGGATCGACCGCACCCGGGGCCGCGCTGCCACCCAGTGCCGCAGTGTCCGCAGCAATGCGGGCGCGCTTTTTGATCAGGTAGGCAGCGCCAGCGAGTGAACTCGACAGCAAGATGAACACCATGTTCGGCATGCCGGGAATCAGGCCCATGCCGCCGATGATGGCAGCGGTAATGTACAAAACCTCCGGCTTGGCAAACAACTGGCCGACCAGCTGGGCGCCAATGTCCTGGTCGCTGGCAACGCGCGAGACCACCATACCGGCCGCGGTTGAGATGATCAGCGAAGGAATCTGTGCCACCAGGCCATCACCAATGGCCAGCAGCGTGTAGTTTTTCAGCGCGTCGCCAATTGCCATGTCGTGCTGCACCACGCCGACGATGAGGCCGCCGACGATGTTAATGACAGTCACCATGATGCCGGCCACGGCATCGCCGCGCACGTACTTCGAGGCACCGTCCATGGCCCCATAGAATTCTGCTTCCTGGGCTGTTTCCGAGCGGCGCTTTTTGGCTTCGGCTTCACCGATCAGGCCGGCGTTCAGGTCGGCATCGATGGCCATCTGCTTACCCGGCATCGCGTCCAGTGCAAAACGGGCGCCCACCTCGGCGATACGGCCGGCGCCTTTGGTGACCACCGTAAAGTTAATGATCGTCAAAATGATGAACACGACGATACCGACCGTGAAATTACCGCCAATCAGGAAGTGACCGAATGCCTCGATGACCTTACCGGCCGCGGCAGTACCGGTGTGGCCTTCGGTCAGCACGACGCGGGTAGATGCCACGTTCAACGACAGGCGCAGCATCGTCGACACCAGCAGGATGGCTGGAAACGCCATGAAATCGAGTGGCTTGACGGTGTACAGCGCGGTCAGCAGCACGATAACCGACAGCGCAATATTGAAGCTGAAGAACACGTCGAGTACAAAAGCCGGCAGCGGCAGGATCATCATCGACAACAGCAGAATGATAATCGCCGGGGCCGCCATGGCACTGCCGCCCTTGCCCATCATTCCGCTCAGCCATGCAGGCACTCGAATGCTGTTCATTACACTGCTCCAGTACTGTTATCGTTGGTGTCAGGCTTCTTCTGCGACGCCGGGTTATGCGGATCGAGCTCGGGCGGCACAGCCAGCTTGGTCGGGCGATCCGGATAATTGCCGCCGGCCTTGCTGTACGAACGCAGCTGGAACACATACGCCAGCACTTCGGCCACCGCCGAGTAAAGCGCTTCCGGAATTTCATCACCAATGTCAGTGTGCTTGTGCAGTGCACGCGCCAGTGCCGGCGCTTCCAGCAATGCCACCTTGTTTTCGCGGGCCAGCTCGCGAATCTTGGCGGCCACTTCATCGCTACCCTTGGCCACGACGCGCGGCGCGCCGCCCTGGCCATCGGTGTACTTCAGCGCCACGGCGTAGTGGGTAGGATTGGTGACCACCACGTCCGCGGTCGGGACGTCGGCCATCATGCGGCGCTTCGACATTTCGCGCTGCATCTGGCGAATCTTGCCCTTCATTTGCGGGTTACCGTCCGACTCTTTCGACTCCTGGATCAATTCCTGGCGGGTCATTTTGAGCTTGTCGGCGTAGTGCCACATCTGGTACGGACCGTCGATCGCGGCAATCAGGCCCAGACCGCCAACCATGTACAGAAAGGACATGGCCACCAGGTGCGCCAGGTGGGTACTGCCCGCCAGCAACGGTTCAACCGTCAGGCCCAGCACGGCTTCCTTTTCGCTCATCACGACAAACCAGGCCACCACGCCAACAACCAGCGTTTTGGCCAGCGCCTTGAATAGTTCGACCAAAGCATTTTTGGACACCATATTGCCCAGGCCCTTCATCGGGTTGAGCTTGCCGAAGTTCGGCATGAACGATTTTGCAGTGAAGAGCCAACCGCCGATCAGCAGCGGCGAGGCCAGCGCGACGAACATGATGGCGAATGCCAGCGGCAGGCAGGCGATCAGCACGCCGCCGATATCGGTAGTGACGCGGTTGATCAGGACATCGCTGTTGTAAATTTGCTCGCGGTCGAGCGTCAGGCCCGAGACCAGCGTGGCAGACAGTTGCCGGATGAGCGAAGCACCGAAAGTCCACAGGCACACGCCAGCAGTCATCAGGACAGTAAACGTTGCCAGTTCGCGTGAACGGGGAACGTCACCCTCCCTGCGCGCGTCGTCGATCTTCTTCTGTGACGCGGGTTCGGTCTTTTCTGCGTCGCTCTCGTCGGACATCCACGCTCCCGTTCGACCGCCGCACAGGAAGTGCAGCAGGATCAGCAGCTATTATCCAAGATATTGCCGTGCGGCTATCCCGGAAGCAGATGGGCAAAGGGGGGCTTATTGCTTGTTTGAAAGGAGAATGCAAGCTTTGCCAGCGTCCTCAAGACCGTCACCCTGTCGAAGGACGGGGCCCATCAGCAAGCTTTGCCAGCGTCCTCAAGA
>JALYUM010000138.1 GCA_030853745.1 Pseudomonadota bacterium
CTTTTTAAACTGGCTTTCCTTGCTTATTCTATTTAGAAACTCACCCCGATATAGCTGTTGTGGATTTTTGCTGCTCTGTACCTTCAATGCGTCGGCAGCCTCGCCCACCTTGCAAGGGCAGTCTGGCTATATCAACATGCCGAGTGCATCAGTGCAGGCAGACGGTACCTTCAGCACCGGCTACAGCTATGATCGCCCATATGGAAACTTGTGGGTCACCGCGACCGTGTTGCCGTTCCTGGAAGTGACGGGACGTTATGTTTCAATTAACGGTATTCCCGGATTCTCGTATGGGCCCGATGGCTACGGCGCAAACTATGGCCGTTACAAAGATAAAGTGTTTGATGGAAAGTTGCGCTTAGTCAAAGAGTCAACTTGGATACCGGCTATTGCGTTGGGCGGTACCGACTTGTTGGGCACCGAGCTTTTCAAAGGAAAGTATGTCGTCGCGACCAAAACGTTCGGCACGGCAAAAAATCTAGAGGCCAGCGTTGGATTCGGTAGTCGCCGCCCGGCAGGTCTGTTTGGCGGCATGCGCTGGGCGCCGCTCGCTACGCCTGGCTGGGCAGTGACGGCGGAGTACGACGCAAACGATTACAAGAAAGATTACCGGGCGGCTGAAACGCAGGCAGGAGAGCGCAGCAAAGGCCCTGCAGTGGGACTCGAATATCGTTGGGGTTGGCTTGGAGCCCAGGTAGCGCGTAACCGGGATCATTTCAGCGCGAATGCCTATATCAGCGTGCCCTTTGCTGCCCGTGAATTTATTCCCAAGATATTCGAGCCTGCGTATTTTCAGTCCAAAGACGCACCTGCGCCGGTCACTGCTGGAGAATGGCAAGCGGATCGGGCCTATGGTGCCGCGCTTGTGCAGGCGCTTGTGAAGCAGGATTTCAAAAATATTCGCATAGAACTCGACCGCGGCATACTGAAACTGACTTTGACGAATAACCGCATCTCGAACATGGGCCGCGCAGTCGGCCGCGCAACGCGCACTGCGCTGGCATTTGCACCGCAGGGAACGCGCGCGATCCATATTACCTATACGAAGCTTGAGCAGCCGATTGCCGCGTTCGAATTTTTTGACCTGAAGCGACTGACCGATTATTTTACTGGTCTGATCGACCGCAATACATTCTTGCAAACTGTCCTGATTCGCTACGCTACACCGGCCGATCGTATCGGCGATGAGCAGGGAATGCTAGTCGCGTTAAAGGAAAACAATGGGATGACTGTTCAAGCCGGTCGCGATGGCAACATGGTTCAGTTCGGCTCGGAAGATCGCGAAGCGAATCGATTCAAGATCGTGCCAAAGTTCGGCTTCTTCTTTAACGACCCAAGTGGGGCGCTCCGGTATGAAGTAGCGGCAGCTGCCAATTACGATCAGCGCCTGCGCGAAGGTTTGTACTTCAACAGTGCTTTCCGCTTAAGCTTGTTCGAAAATATTTCGGGTGTCACTCAAGAATCCAATAGTTTGTTGCCGCACGTGCGTACCGACATCGCCGAGTACAAGCGCGGCGGCCGCTTCAAGCTGCATAAAGCAATGCTGAACCAATATTTGCAGCCTGCTGAGCGCGTGTATGCACGGCTGTCAGGCGGGTTTTATGAAGAGATGTATCGCGGTTTCGGTGGCCAAGTGCTCTATTTGCCAAAAGACAGCCGCTGGGCGACTGACCTTACCGTCGATGCCTTGCAGCAGCGCGGTTTTGAAGGCTGGCTCGGCAAGCGTGATTACAAGACGGTTACGGCGTTGGGCGCAATGCATTATCGGCTGCCTTACGACGTCACCGTCACTGCCCGCGTGGGGCGGTTCCTTGCGCGCGACACAGGTGCGCGTATTGAATTCAAACGACGTTTTCAGTCAGGTATCGAAATTGGCGCATGGTATGCACATACCAATGGGAACGACATCACCAGTCCAGGTACGCCCACAAGCGCCTATCACGACAAGGGGGTGTTTTTGTCAATTCCGTTGAACAGTATGTTGCCGTCAGATACACAGGCTACCGCTGGCTTTGCGATTTCTCCCTGGACGCGCGATGTAGGCCAGATGGTCACTTCGCCGGGCGACCTTTACGAGCTAGTAGAACAACCGTGGCGCGATTTGAACCAGGTGGATGGCTTGGGAAACTTTGCCGAACGCGCAGATGAGCAAAAGCTGGCGGCCATTAATCCACCTGTTGCAGGCTTGCCAAGTCCTTGGCCGGCGTTTCGCATGCGCCTTGACCAATCTGTCTCTACCACGCCGACTGTCCCGCAATGGGTGCGCGGTACAACGGTGGCAGCGGGAGTGGTGCTGGCCAGCGCGTTGCTCGATAAGCCCGTCGACCGCTTTGTGAAGAATCATGCGGCGTCAACCGTGCTGCACAAATGGGGTAACGCAGGGCAGGCGATGCCGGTCGCGCTGGTCGGCGCGGCTGGTGCGGCGGTTTTCTTTGGTGACGAGCGCCTGCAAAACATCGGGATCATTTCGCTGGAGTCGGTGGCTGCGGCGGTGGGCATTTCAGTCGGCGCGAAATATGTGGTCGGGCGCGCCCGTCCGCGTGAAGAGCTGGGGCCATGGAGCAAGGTCGGCAGCAATGGCCGCCGAGCCGATGCGTCATTTCCGTCGGGCCACAGTGCGATTGCATTTGCCGCAGTCACGCCGTTCGCTCAGGAATACGATGCGCCGTGGTTGTATGGCATAGCAGCAATTAGCGCCGCCGGTCGCGTGGCCAATCGTCAGCACTTCGTTTCTGATGTCGTCGCCGGTTCAATGGTGGGCTATGTGATGGGCAGCTGGTTATGGCAAACGCAGCGCGATCAGAAACGTTCCAGCTTCTCGATCCTGCCAACGCCGAAGCAAATTAGCATGGCGTGGCAAACGACATACTGATGTAAGAAATGGCGCACAGGCGCCATTTCTTATGGGAAGAAGCTTGCGATCAAAAACGCTAAAAACACGCAGCCCGCAGTCACGCTCAACATCAGCACTGCGCCTGCGGCACAATCCTTGGCCACTTTGATCGACGCGTGCTCTTCCGGATGCAATAAATCGAGTGCGGCTTCCAGTGCGCTGTTGAACAACTCGGCGCTCAGCACCATAGCGCAATTGACCAAAAGCGCTGCCCACCACAGCGGCGCAGGTTGGCGCCAGAGCAACACGAGCAAAACGAGGACGGTGGCAACACTTTGCGTGCGAAAACTTGCTTCATTGCACCAGGCTGCGCGGATGCCATGCATGGCAAAGCCCAGGCGCTTGTAAAAAGGCTGGTTCTTTTTCATATGGGGGAGGAAGAGTGTGGACAGGAACCTGCCCGCACTTTGAGCCAGATGCATGCTCGCTTGCGCAAGCATGCAGGCTGAATAAACCAGGAGCAGTATGCTCCCGATCGATTAGTGGTGAGTCGTGCTCGAGCTGCTGTCTGAAGCAGCGACTGCGACTGCAGCAACGGCTACGCCGATTGCTACCAGCGAGCCGGTGCCCAGAGCTGCGAAACCGGTAGCTGCAGGAGCAGCAACGGCTGGAGCAGCGGCTGCAGGAGCAGCGGCTGGTGCAGCTTCTTGAGCGAAGGCAGGAGCCGAAATCATGCTGACGATAGCCAGGGTAGCGAAGATTTTTTTCATTGGATAATCCTTAATGTACAAAAAAATGGATGTCTGCAATAGACGTATTGCCACTTGATTATAACAACTAAAACATAGTGTTCTATAAAATTGTGCCGACTTGCAACAAGATTGTTGAGGAGGGAGCCTGCACTAAAACACAAGTGCCACGAACTTCAAACGATGCTTACCCGTGCTAACGTTTGAAAAGCTGAAAATGCAATGCGGAGTTGGACGAATGTTGGTCGTGTACACAACAACATGGCTTTCCGTCGCTCAATAAATAAGCTAGCATGCCGGGTGATTCATTTTGCGCGCGCGCACGTTTGATTTCAGAGCACATCGATTCAACCGGCAATGCGCGATGCATGACGTACTTATATTAGCGAATGTAATTGGAGATTGACATGATTTTGGTAACTGGCGGTGCAGGCTTCATTGGTGCAAATTTTGTGCTGGACTTTTTGGCGGGATCGACCGAAACGGTCATCAACCTGGACAAACTTACCTACGCGGGCAACCTCGACAACCTGGCCAGCCTGCAAGGCAACGGCAGCCACATTTTTGTCCAGGGCGACATCGGGGACGCAGAACTGGTGAGCAAGTTGCTGGCAGAGCACAAGCCCCGCGCCGTCATCAATTTTGCCGCCGAAAGCCACGTCGACCGCAGCATCATCGGTCCGGGCGAATTCATCCAGACAAATATCGTTGGCACTTTCCACCTGCTGGAATCCGTGCGCGCCTACTGGGGCGGCCTGGATGCTGAAACCAAGGCAGCGTTCCGCTTCCTGCACGTCTCGACCGACGAAGTCTACGGTTCGCTCGACAAGGACGCGCCAGCCTTCACGGAAACGCACCGCTACGAGCCAAACAGCCCGTACTCGGCCAGCAAGGCTGCCAGCGACCACCTGGTGCGCGCCTACTATCACACCTATGGTTTGCCGGTGCTGACGACCAATTGCTCGAACAATTACGGTCCTTACCACTTCCCGGAAAAATTGATCCCGCTGTGCATTCACAATGCGCTGGCGGGCAAGCCTTTGCCGATTTACGGCGACGGCCAGCAGATCCGTGACTGGTTGTTCGTCAATGATCACTGCTCGGCAATTCGCCGCGTGCTGGCCGATGGCCGTTTGGGCGAGGTCTACAACGTGGGCGGCTGGAACGAGAAAGCCAACCTCGATGTCGTCAACACGCTGTGCGCCATTCTCGACGAACTGAGCCCGCGCGCCGACGGTGTGTCGTACGCATCGCAGATCACCTTCGTGACCGACCGCGCCGGCCATGATCGCCGCTACGCAATCGACGCCGGCAAACTCGAAGCCGAACTGGGCTGGAAGCCGGCTGAAACGTTCGAATCGGGCATCCGCAAAACCGTGCAGTGGTACCTGGACAATCAAGCCTGGGTCGGCAATGTCACGTCCGGCGCCTACCGCGAATGGTTGGGTCAGCAGTACGGCGCATGATGGCAAAGATTCTCGTCACCGGTAAAAACGGTCAGGTCGGTTTTGAACTGCAACGTGCACTGGCGCCGCTGGGCGAAGTGATTGCGGTCGACCGCAGCGAGTGCGATCTGGCCGACCTGGATGCCTTGCGCGCCTTTGTTGCGCGCGTGAAACCCGATGTGATCGTCAATCCGGCCGCCTACACGGCGGTGGACAAGGCCGAGTCGGATCGCGATGGCGCGTTTCTCATCAACCGCGACGCTGTGCGCGTGCTAGGTGAGGAAGCGGCGCGCCTGAATGCGCTGGTCATTCACTATTCGACCGATTACGTGTTCGACGGCAGCAAGGACGGCAGCTATACCGAAGAAGATTCGCCATCCCCGAAAAGTGTTTATGGCGCCAGCAAGCTGGCCGGCGAACTGGCACTGGCCCTGGCGAATCCGCGCCATCTGATCTTGCGCACCAGCTGGGTCGTGGGCGCGCATGGCGGCAACTTTGCCAAGACCATGCTGCGTCTAGCGGGGGAGCGCGATACCTTGTCAGTTGTGGCCGATCAGCATGGTGCGCCAACCTCGGCAGCCTTGCTGGCCGATGTCACTGCGCATTTGGTGCGTGACTATCTGCAAGTGCAGGGTGAAATGGCGTTCGGCACCTATCATGTCACCGGTGGCGGCGACACCACCTGGTACGACTATGCGCGTTTCGTGATTGCCGAAGCCATTGCGGCCGGCAAGCCATTGAAAGCCGGACCGGATGCCGTGGCGCCGATGGCGACCAAAGATTATCCGACGCCCGCGCAACGACCTGCCAATTCGCGCCTCGACACCTCGTATTTTCAGTCCACCTTTGGCTTGCATCTGCCGCATTGGCAGCAGGGCGTGCGCCAGGTATTGCAACAAATTTTCTAGAAAGCACATCATGTTGACCAATCAACGCAAGGGCATTATTCTCGCTGGCGGCTCCGGTACCCGGTTGTATCCCGTCACCCAGGCCGTCAGCAAGCAGCTGATGCCGGTGTACGACAAGCCGATGGTGTACTACCCGCTCTCCACGCTGATGTTGAGCGGCATCCGCGACGTGCTGCTGATCAGCACGCCGCAGGATACGCCCCGTTTTTCCGATTTGCTGGGCGACGGCAGCCAGTGGGGCATGAACATCACCTATGCCGTGCAGCCGAGTCCGGACGGTCTGGCGCAGGCTTTTGTTATCGGCAAGAACTTTGTCGATAACAAACCAAGTGCGCTGGTTTTGGGCGACAACATTTTCTATGGCCACGACCTGGTCAAGCAACTGCACAGCGCTAATGAGCGCACGGCTGGCTCGACGGTGTTTGCCTACCATGTGCACGATCCTGAACGCTACGGCGTGGTCGATTTCGATGCGCAGATGCGCGCTACCAGTATCGAAGAAAAGCCTGCGGTACCCAAGTCGAACTATGCCGTCACCGGTCTGTATTTCTACGATGAAAATGTCTGCGAGATTGCTGCCGGCATCAAGCCGTCGCCGCGTGGCGAGCTGGAAATTACCGACCTGAACCGGGTGTATCTGGAGCAGGGCAACCTGAACGTCGAAATCATGGGCCGCGGCTTTGCCTGGCTCGATACCGGCACCCATGACAGCCTGCTGGAAGCATCGAGCTTTATCGCCACCTTGCAGCGACGCCAGGGCCTGCAAGTGTCTTGCCCGGAAGAGATTGCTTTTCACCAAGGGTGGATCGACGCAGCTGCGTTGCAAAAGCTGGCGGCGCCGCTGGCCAAGAATGGCTACGGCCAGTATTTGTTGAATTTGTTGAAATAATCCATGCCATATACCGCTATTCCCACTGATCTTCCGGATGTTCTGATACTTGAGCCAAAAGTATTTGGCGATGCGCGCGGGTTCTTTTACGAAAGTTTTAACGCGCGCGAGTTTGCTGAAGTGACTGGGCTCGACAGCGTCTTTGTGCAAGACAATCACAGCAAGTCCGCCCGTGGCGTACTTCGTGGCTTGCATTACCAGATCCAGCATCCGCAGGGCAAACTTGTGCGCGTAATCGATGGCGACGTGTTCGATGTTGCGGTCGACTTGCGCAAGTCTTCGCCGACGTTTGGCAAATCGGTCGGTGTGCGGCTCAGTGCGGAAAACAATCGCCAGTTGTGGATACCGCCTGGTTTCGCGCACGGCTTTGTGGTGCTGAGCGAAACTGCGCAGTTTTTGTATAAAACCACTGATTACTGGTTTCCGGCGCATGAGCGCAGTTTGCTGTGGAACGATCCGGCGTTGGGGATAGCTTGGCCGATTGATTTTGAGCCGCAATTGGCGGCCAAGGATGCTGCTGCGAAGTTGCTGAAAGATGCCGAGTTGTTCGAGTAAGCGTTATCTCGTCACTCTCGCGCAGGCGTAGCGGCTGCGCCACTACCCCATACCACTCATGCATTACTCGTAATCAACAGTGTTATGGGCCCCGTCCTTCGACGGGGTGACGGTCTTGAAGACGCTGGCAAAGCTTGCTTATGGGCCCCGTCCTTCGACCGGGTGACGGTCTTG
>JALYUM010000177.1 GCA_030853745.1 Pseudomonadota bacterium
ACCCTGGGAAGAGTGCGTACGGCGTTATGATCGCGCCCATACGTTCTTCTATATGGACCCGCCCTATTGGGATACGGCTGGCTATGGCGTGCCGTTCGAGTTCGACAACTACGAGCGCATGGCAGCGTTGATGAGCAGCTGCAAGGCAAAGGTGATGGTCAGCATCAATGATCATCCGGATATCCGCCGGGTTTTCCGGGACTTCCATATAATGGAAACCGATATTAAGTATTCAACCGGCAGCGTACACGGCAAGCCGGCTACCAGCACGCAACTGATCATCATGAACTACGCGCCGACCGGACTGACTGGCGGGTTGTTCTAGTAGATTGCCGGCGCATTCAGGCGCTGGACTCAGGAAAGCGCTTCAAAACGTAAACGCCGCGTTTTGAGGCGTTGTAAACGTAGGGGTGGCACATGCCCACCGATTTCCCGCCAATCGCGCCGCAAGGGCCGTTAGAGGCGCGTTAATTACGATTCTTTTGGTCGAGCCGGTTGCTCGCTTTCAATAAATTCCTAAAATTCAGGGTTTTACTGCTACTGCTGACACTCGTCACTCTGCAATAAGCCTGTTCGTCCCGGCAACATGGCTGCATGCCCAAGCCATCTCCAGCCTTAAAACCTCCTCAACTTGCCTCGCTCGCGATCGCTGCATGCACGATGGCGTTGAGCAACGGCCGCGAGCTGCAGCTGCTGCCGGCCGGAGAGTTCCGCGCCCGGGACGGCCGGCCGGCTGATGCCCCCACCTGGTTGACCAATTCGGATATAGGCGCGGCCTTGATCGCTGCAGCAGCTGCGCGCGGCACACCATACGTCATCGACTATGAACACCAGACGATGCTGGCCAGGGAAAACGGCAAGCCTGCTCCAGCAGCCGGCTGGTTCAGCGAACTGGAATGGCGCGATGGCGCCGGGCTGTTCGCCGTCGACGTCGAATGGACTGCCAACGCGCAGGAAATGATCGCCGCGAACGAGTACCGCTACATCTCGCCGGTCATCGGCTACGACCGCGCAACCGGCGCCGTCACCTCTCTATATATGGCAGCGATCACCAACAACCCTGCCATCGATGGCATGGACAACGTGCTGCTGGCCGCGGCTGCCTTGTCGTTTTCGCTCTCTCCACCCACCCCCCTCAGGAGTTTAACCATGGAATTACTCGAACAGCTGCGCTGGATGCTGAACCTGCCGATCGCTGCAACCGAAGCCGACATCACGGCCGAGCTGCAGAAACTGATCGACCAGATCAAGAAAGAAGAGCCGACCGCAGTTGCGGCGGCATCGTTCGACCTGGCCAGCTACCTGGGCGCACAGCGCACGGCGATCGCCACCCTGAGCACCCAAACGCCCGATCCGATGAAGTTCGTCCCTATCGAAGCACTGCAGGCCGTCCAGGCGCAGGCCGCCACGCTGACCGCGCAGGCAAACACCGGGCGCGTGACTGAAGCGGTCGACACCGCGATGACGGCCGGCAAGCTGGTGCCGTCGATGAAGGCATGGGCAGTTGACCTGGGCAACAAAGACTTCGCTGCCCTGAGCGCGTACATCGAGACTGCGCCGGTCATCGTCGCCCTGGGCGGAACCCAGACTGGTGGCAAGCCTCCTGCAGGCGGTGACGGCATCGCGCTGACCGCCTCCCAGGTCGCGCTGTGCACCACCTTCGGCATCGCGCCTGAGGACTACCAAAAAACCTTGAAGGCCGAAGCGGTCGCCTAACAGCGGCTCTCGAATCAAGTCGTCGCTTTACTTAAACGGAGAACCACATGGCTTTGAACGCCTCCCGCAACACCCCGTACAAGGATGGCCATCTGCTGCCGTTCGCCCTTGCCGCCGGCGCGAAGATTTACGCCGGCGCACTGGTTTGTCTGAATGCAGCCGGTTACCTGGTGCCGGGCAGCGCCTCGCCGACGCTGAAATATGTCGGCCGCGCAGATGACTTCGCCGACAACACCGCCGGCGCCGATGGACAAAAGGTCGTCACGGTGCGTCGTCGCAAGGCGTTCAAGTTTGTCAATTCCAGCGTCGACCCTGTCGCCCAGGTGGATTTGAACAACACCGTCTACATCGTCGATGACCAGACCGTGGCCAAGACCAATGGCACCGGCACGCGCTCGGCGGCAGGCCGTCTCGTCGGCATCGAGCCGGACGGCGTTTGGATCGAGTAACACTCGACCCAACCCACCCTAATTTTCAACCCACCAAGGACTTCCTCCTCAATGAAATTATCTTCCCACAAGTGGAAAATTGTAGCGGTTCTGTGCGCCATTGCCGGCACGGCCGCAGCATACTGCGGCGCTTCGATCCCGCATCCAGCGCCAGAGCTGTCGAGCATCGGTGATGGCGCCACTGGCTTTCTGGTCGCAGGCATGCTGATCAACAAGGAAAACATCGGCAACGTCTTCATCTCCCTGAAGACCACGTTCAACAACGCTTTCGGCGCCGCGCCGTCGAACTGGAAGAAGGTGGCCATGCTGGTGCCGTCGACCACCAGCCAGAACGATTATTCGTGGATGTCGAATTTCCCGAAAATGCGCGAATGGATCGGCGACAAGGTCGTTAAATCCTTGGCAGCGTTTAACTACACCATCAAAAACAAGGATTTTGAAGCGACGGTGGAAGTCGATCGCAACGATATCGACGACGACAACCTCGGCATCTATGGTCCCCAGGCGCAGATGGCCGGTC
Organism: Pseudomonadota bacterium; assembly: GCA_030853745.1. Taxonomy (GTDB): domain Bacteria; phylum Pseudomonadota; class Gammaproteobacteria; order Burkholderiales; family Burkholderiaceae_D; genus JALYUM01. The sequence goes on from JALYUM010000177.1 coordinate 2,686, forward strand.
TGTCGGCCGCCGAGCTGCCCGACGATATCGTCTTCGCACTGCTGAACAACGGCTTCATCAACCTCTGCTATGACGGCCAGTATTTCTTTGACGTCGACCACCCGGTCAAGCAGTTGGACGGCTCGATCGCCATGGTCAGCAACAAAGGCAATGCCGAGCTGAGCATCAAATCCCTTGCCGCAGCTGACTTCAGCGT
>JALYUM010000194.1 GCA_030853745.1 Pseudomonadota bacterium
GCGCGGTAATGCCGTTGGCAGTACCTGCTACCTTGAAGTCCATGTCGCCGAGGTGATCTTCGTCACCGAGGATGTCCGACAGGACGGCGAATTTGCCGCCCTCTTTGATCAGGCCCATGGCGATACCGGCCACGTGCGCTTTCATCGGCACGCCGGCGTCCATCAGTGCCAAGCAGCCACCGCACACCGACGCCATCGACGACGAACCGTTCGATTCGGTAATTTCCGATACCAGGCGCACCGAATAGCTGAAATCGGCTGCATCAGGCAACGCTGCGATCAGTGCACGTTTGGCCAGACGGCCGTGGCCGATTTCGCGGCGCTTCGGCGTGCCCACGCGACCGGTTTCGCCGGTGGCGAACGGAGGCATGTTGTAGTGCATCATGAAGTCGTCGGTGTACTCGCCCATCAGCGCGTCGATCTTCTGGCTGTCGCGGGCGGTGCCGAGGGTTGCCACGACCAGCGCCTGCGTTTCACCGCGGGTGAACAGCGCGGAGCCGTGGGTACGCGGCAAGATGCTGGTGCGGATCGCGATCGGACGCACGGTGCGGGTGTCGCGGCCGTCGATGCGTGGCTCGCCGTCGAGGATCTGCGAACGCACGACTTTGGCTTCCATGTCGAACAGGATGTTGTGCATGTCGGCCGTGTCGAATTCGCCCTGGCCGTCAGCAGCCAGGCCGGCAGCCACTTCCAGCGACAACGTTTTCAGCTTCTGCTGGCGTGCCGATTTTTCGCGGGTCTGGTACGCATCGCGCACTTTGTCGGTGGCCAGTGCAGCCACGCGCGCGATCAGCGCTTCGTTTTTCGCAGGCGCGGTCCACTCGACTTCCGGCTTGCCGCCATCGGCTACCAGATCGTGAATGGCATCGATGACGACGCGCATCTGGTCGTGACCGAACACGACTGCGCCGAGCATGATTTCTTCCGACAATTGCTGGGCTTCCGATTCCACCATCAGCACAGCGGTCTCGGTACCGGCCACAACCAGGTCCATCTGCGATGTTTTCAGCTGGGTGGTGGTCGGGTTCAGGATGTACTGGCCATTGGCGTAACCCACGCGGGCAGCGCCGATCGGGCCGCTGAACGGCACGCCGGACACGCACAGCGCAGCCGAAGCACCGATCATCGCAGCGATGTCCGGATCGATTTCAGGGTTGACCGACAGCACGTGAATGACCACTTGTACTTCGTTCAGGTAACCTTCAGGGAACAGCGGGCGAATCGGGCGATCGATCAGGCGGCTGGTCAGCGTTTCCTTTTCCGATGGACGACCTTCGCGCTTGAAGAAACCGCCCGGAATTTTACCGGCAGCGTAGGTCTTCTCGAGGTAGTCGACGGTCAGCGGAAAGAAATCCTGGCCTGGCTTGGCATCCTTGCGGGCCACCACGGTTGCCAGTACGACAGTATCTTCAATCGATACCATCACGGCGCCGGATGCCTGGCGGGCGATTTCGCCGGTTTCCAGCGTGACCTGGTGTTGACCGTACTGGAAGGTTTTCGTGACTTTGTTAAACATGGGTAATCCCTTTCTAATTGCCGACAGATTTTCAGGAGCTGTCGTTCACCTCATTGCGGGCAGCGTTGACACTGCCATTACTGCTTGAAACGAAAAATGCCTGCGACAGTCAGACTGGCGCAGGCATTTCACAACAAAACGTTGGCGGCAAAAATTACTTGCGCAGGCCGAGTTTGGCGATCAGGTCACGATAACGGGTTGCGTCCTTGCTTTTCAGGTAGGACAGCAGGCTCTTACGACGGTTGACCATCATGATCAGGCCGCGGCGGGAGTGGTGATCCTTCTTGTGGGCTTTGAAGTGGCCGTTCAGTTCGTTGATGCGGGCGGTCAGCAATGCAACTTGTACTTCCGGCGAGCCGGTGTCGTTCAGGCCACGGGCGTTGTCGGCGATAATGCCGGCTTTGTCGATATTTTCTACGGTCATGATGTTACCTTTCACATGCGGTGCAAGAGTCGGAACCCAGCGCACCGTGATTACCATTTAACCCGGCCGAATGGCCAGACCCGAGAGTATAGGCGAAATCAAAGCGTGCGGCCAGTGTTCATTTGGCCCGGCTCGGGCATGATGGCGAAAACAGAGGAGATATCATGCACATTTTTGCCAAAACCATCACACTTGCCGGCCTTTTATTGGTATCAGGCTGCGCCATGTTCGGCCCGCCGCCAGCGCCCGGCGACACTGTCCCCATGGTCATCGAAAAGCTGGGCCCGCCAAAAGGCGTGTATCCCGATCCCGACGCCGGCCAGGTGTTCGAATATCCGCAAGGACCGATGGGCCAGTACACCTTTATGGCGCGCTTCGGCGCCGACCAGCGCCTGCAATCGTACGAGCAGGTACTGACGGGCGCGAAGTTTGCCACCATCAAGATCGACCGCGCCACCAAGGACGACGTCCTGCGCACCATCGGGCGGCCGGCGGAGCGTTCTTATCTACCGTTGCGCGATTATGAAGTGTGGTCGTACCGGTACAAGGAAAGCGGCGTGTGGAACTCGATGATGCATGTCCATTTCGACCGCGCCGGCATCGTCAGGATGATGCAGAACGGGCCGGATCCGATGTACGACGACCGCCAGTTTTTCAGATAACTGTTATTTTTTCCGGCCGCCGTCGCTGTCGACGAACGCTTCCACCGCATCCAGCGTCGGCGCCAGCGCTTTCAACGATGCCGACAATGAGCCCAGCAGGGTCACGTGATTCACGCCATCGAAATACACTTCACGCACCGGCACACCGGTGGCGCGCATGGCAGCGGCTAATGCGCCGGTATTCCGGACCGGATCGACCAGGTTATCCTTGTTGGCCGCAATCAGCAGTGCTGGCGGCGACGATTTGCTCACGTGGTTGATCGGCTGCGAATCGGCCGGGGTATTCGGATAATTGAATACCGGCCGCGTGTCCACGTTCGATACCGGCAAAAAGTTATACGGGCCGGCCAGGCCGATCAAACCACGCACCACGCCGGGTTTCACGCCCACTTTGGCCAGTAAGGCCGGATCGAGCGCCACCATCGCCGCGTTATAAGCGCCGGCGCTATGGCCCATCACGAACAGGCGCGATGCATCGCCGCCGTAGTTATTAATTTCACGCACGGTCCACGCCACGGCGGCGGCGCTATCAGACAGGAAATCGGGATAGCGCACTTCCGGATATAAGCGGTAATCGGGAATCACGACGACAAAACCCCGCTTGGCCAGCGCGCGACCGACAAATGCATAATCGGCGCGCTCGCCGCTGTTCCAGTTGCCGCCATAGAAAAACACGATTACCGGCGATGAATGCGATGCGGACGCGGGGCGATAGATATCGAGGCGCTGGCGCGATTTCAAACCATAAGCGACATCTGATTCGGCCTGCAATGCATTCCCGGTGGAGAGGGCATTAACGACGCCCAGCGGTGAACAGGCGCACAGTCCGCCTGCTATCAGCACGGTGCCGGCGATGGCATAAAGGACTTTTTTGAATGTGGTCATGGCGTCGAGTAGGAGGATAGTTTGAAATGATTATATCGTTCCTTGGTGCAACGCAGCACACTTGTGCTTGCCGGCCGAAAGCGCATGCACAGCGTATAGTGGATCGCATGAATGCATTCCACCCTTTTTGCCTTGCCATGCTGCTGGCCACGACGCCGGCCGCGTTTTCCCAGGTACTCGATATGGACCTGGCGAAGGAACAGGCGCGCGCCGCTGTTGAGAAAATGGATGCCGAAAAACCGCTGCCGGAATCGACCCGACTCTACAATGCAACCCCGCAGCAAGAGGCATGGAAGCGTTTTGAAAAAGGGATCGAGCGGGCTGGCGAACTGGCGCCGCCGCGACCCGGCGAGGCGCCGAAGATCGAAGAGATTATCGATCCGGGCGGCTACGGGCGGCGCCGCTATCGCGTCACGTCGGCCATGGGAACTTATTGCATCACGTATGAGTCGAACCATGCACCGGATGGTATCGACTCCATGGCGAATGGCATCAAGCCGAAAATCACCACATGTCCGCCAAATGAACAGCCAGCCCTGAAGCAGCAGTGAGTTACGCTACTTCTATTCGTCCAGCGACACGATGCTGACTGGCTTGCCCTTGGCCAGGCGGATGAAAAAGATGACGTAGCCGGACAACACATAAATCAGGAACAACGGCCACAGCGTCAACGACGTGTTGATTGCCACCAGCGCAATGCCAAGCGCGATCAGAAACACCACGATAAACGGCACCGACTTCTTGAAGTTCACATCCTTGAAACTGTAGAACGGCACATTCGACACCATCGTCAGGCCGGCAAAGACAGCGATGGTCCACGACAGCCAGTCGACTGAACGGGCGCTGATATTGATCTCGGGATCGTTCATCATCAGGATGAAACCGACCACCAGCGCTGCCGCCGCAGGGCTCGGCAAACCCTGGAAATAGCGTTTGTCGACCACTTCGATATTCGTGTTGAACCGGGCCAGGCGCAACGCGGCGCCGGCGCAATAGACAAATGCTGCCAGCCAGCCAAGCTTGCCCAAGCCGCGCAGCGACCATTCATAAATGACCAGTGCCGGCGCAGCGCCAAACGACACCATGTCGGCCAGGCTGTCGTACTGCGCGCCAAATTCGGACTGGGTATTGGTCAGGCGCGCGACGCGGCCATCGAGTCCGTCGAGGATCATTGCAACAAAAACGGCCCAGCAGGCCTGGTCGAAGCGCTGGTTCATCGCCATGACAATCGCGTAGAAACCGGCAAACAGCGCGGCGGTGGTGAACGCATTCGGCAGCAAATAAATGCCGCGGCGCGGCTGCACGTTACCAGCCGCATCGACCCGACGGCGCGTCAGGCGTTTGAAGCGGGCAAATTTCACCTTCGGCGTTGTCGGGGTTTTTTTGCGGCGGGAGAAAGTCGGCATAAAGCTCCGTATCAGGGTAGGTGGTGCGTATTCACAGTGACGTTCATTATAGTAGCGGCACCACCCTTTACGCGAACGCTACCGCTAGCGGAATGTAATCTTGCCCACGACCCGCATTTGCAAGGTAGTTTCGCCGGGCTCGAAGCTGGGTTCCGCCATATCCGGGGCGCCGATGCGCGAGCCAGTAACTTCAACGCGCTGCGGACTGGCATAACGCATGTCCGTGAAATTGCCGGAGCCTTCGAAATCGACCGAATTGATCGTCGCATCGGCAGGTTGCTTGCCCATCGCGCGGGCAATCGACGCCACGCGCTCGGTCAGGTTGCGATAGGCGGCGGCGATGCGCTCATCGTCGAGCTGTTTTGTCAACGCCGCGCTCACACCGAAGCGTACGCGGTAAATGTGCATCACACCTTGCGCGGCGCCGGCGGTTTTTTGCAGGCCGGCGAGATTGGTAGTTTTGACGTCGAGATACTGGCCGACGCGCCAGCCGATCGGCACGCGCTTGACACTTGCCGCCAGTGGCCGCGCCGGATCGTTGTCGGGATAGACCGCGTAAGTGTAATAGCCCTGGGTTTGTAATTTCGCCGTCGGGTCCGCACGGCGCACGATGTCCGTGCCCTGCTTCATCTTTGCATTGACGCGCGCGGCGGCTGCGTTCTTGTCCTGGTCCTGTTCTTCGACGGCTAATGTGAGCGTCGCTTCGTCATTGGCGCGGGTGACTTCGCCATTGGCTGGCACGACCACCAGCGTCTGGGCGTGCGCGCCTGCGGCGAGCAGGAAGGAAGCAATAGCTAGGATTTTGGCAAGGGACATCGAACGCTCCGTGAGTGAATGAAAAGGCAACCTTGCCTACAATACTTCATTCACTCACGCGGGTGTGTCTTAGCGGAAGCTTACTTTGCCGACCAGTCGCATTTGCAGCGTGGTTTCGCCGGGTTCAAAACTCGGTTCGGCCATGTCCTGCTGCGCAGGAGCGCCACGCATCATCATGGCCTTTGGCCTTGCCTCGGTATCGGCGGCATAATTGCCTGAGCCTTCGAAATCGACCGTATCGAGCGTCGCATCGGTCGGCTTCTTGCCCATTGCACGGGCAATCGACGCCACGCGCTCATTGAGGTTGCGGTACGTTGCGGCGATGCGTTCATCGTCGAGCTGTTTGGTCAGCGTTGGACTGAGGCCAAATTGCACGCCATTGATCTGCAAAACTTTCTGCGCTGCGGCAGCGGTTTTTTGCAGGCCCGCCAGGTTGGTGGTTTTCACTTCCAGCGTTTGCCCGACGCGCCATGCGGTCGGCACGCGCTTGACATTGGCCGCCAGCGGGCGCTGCGGATTGTCTTCGGGATACACGGCGTAGGTGTAGTAGCCGTAGGTTTTCAGCTTGGCCGAAGGGTCGGCGCTACGCACGATCTCGGTGCCCTGCTTCATCTTGGCATTGACGCGCGAGGCGGCGGCGTTCTTGTCCTTGTCCTGCTCTTCGATGGCGAGCGACAGGACTGCCTCGTCATTGGCGCGCGTGACTTCGCCATAGGCTGGCACGACAACGAGCGTGCCGGTGGTGACCGACTGCGCCTGGGCGCTGGCGGCAATAAAAAGGGTAGCGACGAGAAGGGATTTTGACAGCGACATGAGCATCTCCGTGAGTGAATGTAAGCACAACTGTTAAAACAATACAGCCTGGCGACGCTTGTTCGGCAGGCTGTAATGCTTGGTTGCAATTCACTATGACACGGAACGTTAAAACGTCACCCTCGCGAAGTCGGGGGCCCATACCCCTTACGCTTAGTGATAGCGCTGATCGAAGGTGCCATGGATCCCCGCCTGCGCGGGGAGTGGTTTAATTCTTCGACTGATCGACCAGTTTATTCTTCGCAATCCACGGCATCATCGCGCGCAGTTTCTCGCCGACGATTTCAATCGGATGCTCGGCGTTCAGGCGGCGGCGCGAGATCAGCGTCGGCGCGCCGGCCTTGTTTTCGAGGATAAAACTCTTCGCATATTCGCCGGTCTGAATATCCTTCAGGCACTGCTTCATTGCTTCCTTGGTCGCCGACGTCACGACCTTCGGACCAGTGACATATTCGCCGTATTCCGCGTTGTTCGAAATCGAGTAATTCATGTTGGCGATGCCGCCTTCATAGATCAAATCGACGATCAGTTTGAGCTCGTGCAGGCATTCGAAATACGCCATTTCCGGCGCGTAACCAGCTTCGGTCAAGGTCTCGAAACCTGCCTTGATCAACTCGACTGCGCCACCGCACAAGACGGCTTGTTCGCCGAACAGGTCGGTCTCGGTTTCTTCGCGGAAGTTGGTCTCGATGATGCCGGCGCGGCCGCCACCATTGGCCATCGCGTACGACAGCGCAATATCGCGTGCCGAGCCGGAAATGTCCTGGTAGACAGCAATCAGGTGCGGCACGCCGCCGCCCTGGCTGTAGGTGCCGCGCACGGTGTGGCCCGGCGCTTTCGGCGCGACCATGATGACGTCGAGGTCGGCACGTGGCACAACCTGGCCGTAGTGGACATTGAAGCCGTGGGCGAAGGCCAGCACGGCGCCCTGCCTGGCGTGCGGCGCGATGTTTTCGTGGTACACCTGCGCGATGTTTTCGTCCGGCAGCAAGATCATGATGATGTCGGCAGCTTTGACGGCGTCGTTCACTTCAGCGACTTTCAGACCGGCTTGCTCGACCTTGGTCCACGACGCCCCGCCTTTACGCAGGCCGACGGTGACGTTCACGCCGGAGTCGTTCAGGTTCTGTGCGTGTGCGTGACCCTGCGAGCCGTAGCCGATGATGGCGACATTTTTGCCCTTGATGAGGGAGAGGTCGCAATCTTTATCGTAGAAAACTTTCATTTTTTATCCTGGTAAATTTTATATGTGAGTAGTGCTGAGGCCGTGTCGGATTGGCAGACCTGACCCCGGGTTAGACTTTGAGGATGCGTTCGCCGCGGCCGATGCCCGAGCCGCCGGTGCGCACCGTTTCGAGGATCGCGGTGCGGTCGATCGAGTCGATGAAGGCGTCCAGCTTGCCCTTGTTGCCGGTCAGTTCGATCGTGTAGGTCTTTTCGGTGACGTCGATGATGCGGCCGCGGAAAATATCGGCAGTGCGCTTCATTTCTTCGCGCTCCTTGCCGACTGCCCGCACCTTGATCAGCATGAGCTCGCGCTCGATGTGCTGGCCCTCGGTCAGGTCGACCACCTTGATGACTTCGATCAGCCGGTTCAGATGCTTCGTGATTTGCTCGATGATGTCGTCCGAGCCGCTGGTGACAATCGTCATCCGCGACAGCGTCGCATCTTCGGTTGGCGCTACCGTCAGCGTTTCGATGTTGTAGCCGCGGGCCGAAAACAGGCCCACCACGCGCGACAGGGCACCAGCCTCGTTTTCAAGCAAGACAGAAATAATATGGCGCATCACAAGTCCTCCGAACCAAGCAGCATTTCCGACAGGCCCTTGCCTGCCTTCACCATCGGCCACACGTTTTCGCTTTGGTCGGTGATGAAATTCATGAAGACCAGGCGGTCTTTCATGGCAAATGCTTCCTTCAGCGCACCATCGACGTCGCCTGGCTTCTCAATTTTCATGCCGACGTGGCCATACGCTTCCGCCAGCGCCGTGAAGTCCGGCAGCGAATCGAGGTACGACTCGGAGTAACGGGAGCCGTAGTCGATCTGCTGCCACTGGCGCACCATGCCTAGCGCGCGGTTGTTCAGCAGGATGATCTTCGGCGTCAGGTGATACTGCTTGCACGTGGCAAGTTCCTGGATGCACATCTGGATCGAGCCTTCGCCGGTGATGCAGGCAACTGTGGCATCCGGATTGGCCATCTGTACGCCCATGGCATACGGCAAGCCGACTCCCATGGTGCCGAGGCCACCGGAATTGATCCAGCGGCGCGGCTTGTCGAAGCGGTAGTATTGCGCCGCCCACATCTGGTGCTGGCCCACGTCGGACGTGATGAACGCGTCCCCTTTTGTGATATCCCACACTTTTTCAACCACCGATTGCGGCTTGATGACGATGTCGGAACCCTGGTATTTCAGGCAGTCCTTACCACGCCATTCGGCAATGGTTTTCCACCAGTCGTTCAAATGCGCCGCTTGCGGTTTCGCCTCGCTGGCATCGAGCTGCGACAGCAATTCAATCAGCACATCCTTGACGTTGCCGACGATCGGAATATCGACCTTGACGCGCTTCGAAATCGACGACGGGTCGATGTCGATATGGATGATCTTGCGCGGATGCGACGCGAAGTGTTTCGGGTTGCCGATGACGCGGTCGTCGAAGCGCGCGCCGATGGCAATCAGCACGTCGCAATGCTGCATCGCCATGTTCGCTTCGTACGTGCCGTGCATGCCGGGCATGCCGAGGTACTTGTCGCTCGATGCGCGGTAGGCGCCCAGGCCCATCAGCGTGTTGGTGACCGGAAAGCCGAGCTTGTCGACCAGGCGATTCAGCTCGGGCGAGGCATTGGCAAGGATGACGCCGCCGCCCGTGTAAATCATCGGGCGCTCGGCCTGCAGCAGCAGTTGCACCGCCTTGCGGATCTGGCCGGCATGGCCTTTGTCGACGGGCTTGTACGAGCGCATTTCGATTTCGCGGGGATACGAGTACATGCAGGTGTGCATGCTGATGTCCTTCGGGATATCGACCAGCACCGGACCGGGACGGCCGGTGCGTGCAATATAAAACGCCTTTTTGATGGTCTCGGCCAGGTCCTTGACATCCTTGACCAGGAAATTGTGCTTGACCACGGGGCGGGTAATCCCGACGGTGTCGCATTCCTGGAAGGCGTCCTGGCCAATGGCGTGGCTCGGCACCTGGCCGGAGATCACCACCATCGGAATCGAATCCATATAGGCGGTCGACAGGCCGGTGACGGCATTCGTGACACCCGGGCCGGACGTGACGAGGGCAACGCCCACGGTATTCGAGCTACGGGAATAGGCGTCGGCAGCGTGGATGGCAGCCTGTTCGTGGCGCACAAGAATGTGCTGGAAGGCGTCCTGCTGGTAAATGGCGTCGTAGATATAGAGGACTGCGCCGCCCGGATAACCGAAGACGTGCTTGACGCCCTCTTCCGCGAGGCAACGTACGAGGATTTCGGCGCCCGTGATGGGGCCGTTTGGTATGGTACTCATGAAAACATTCCTTTCAAGACCCAGAGGGAGATTGATCGGATGCTCTTTCCTGACGAAATACGCGTACTCGCAACAGCCTCGGGCGTCCCTTCTTTCTGTGCGCGCATCATTCTCTCATTCACCCGTTGGGCAACTTACGAAATGACACTGGGCACAACTCGTTCGGCCAGAGTTTCTGTAGCGGTTAGTCGTGCTTCTCGCGCTTGTGGCACGGGTGGGAGCAAACTGCCTACAAATGAAAGCGCGTCATGAAGAGGATGGCGTTGTGTGCCGGTCTCGACAGGACCATGGAGCTTCGGGGTTGCAAAGCGTTCTATACCATATCGCGCTGCACCATTTTGGTCAAGGACAAATACGCCGATTTGCGCACGCCCCGCAAGATCAAGAGAACATGCTCTTTTTCAGTGCGGAAACGCGCGCTGCACGCGACAGAATCGCGCTTTATCGTTGCATGCCCCAGCGCCGGATAGTCACATTTTCTGCCGTCTGGAACACGATGTTTTCCACCAGCAGGCCTATCAAAATCACCATCGCCAGGCCAGCGAAAACTTTGTCGGTGTACAGCTCGTTACGGCTCTGGAAGATGTACCAGCCGAGGCCGCCCTTGCCGGACGTGGTGCCAAACACGAGTTCGGCAGCAATCAAGGTGCGCCATGCAAACGCCCAGCCGATCTTCAGGCCGGACAAAATCGCCGGCAAAGCGGCAGGGATCAAAATCTGAAACACCAGACCGACGCCACCGAGACCATAGTTGCGGCCGGCCATGCGCAGCGTGTCCGGCACGCTGCGAAAGCCGGCATAGGTATTCAGCGCCAGCGGCCACATCACCGAATGCATCAGCACGAAGATCAGGCTGCCCCTGCCCAGGCCAAACCACAGCAGCGCCAGCGGCAGTAATGCAATGGCCGGCAGCGGATTGAACATGGCGGTGAGCGTTTCCAGCAAGTCGCGGCCGAACCGGGTCGACACGGCCAGCGAGGTCAGCAGGAATGCCCCGAGAACGCCAGCCGCGTAACCCTGGACCAATGTCACCAGCGACACGCCGACATACCCCAGCAGCTCGCCACTGACGATGCCCTCGTAAAACGCCTTGCTTGTGGCCACGACGCCAGGCAACAGCAAATCATTGTCTTGCCAGCGGGCGATCGCTTCCCAGAGAATGGCAATTGCGACCAGCAACAGCCCCTTCCTTAACCAGCCAGCCTCAAATAACCGTCCTCCCCGCGCAGGCGTCCTGGCGTTTGCCACGACTCCATACTCGCTTCGCTCCGTCGGCGAACCGGGCGCCAACTCATACTCCGCCCGAACTGGCGGCTCCAAAAGCGCACTCATACAGTCACCTTCACGTGTGGCACCACCGGCGTTGGTTCCTCCCCAAACAGCAGCCGATGTATCCGCCCGGTCGCCGCCTGAAACTCGGCACTGCCTGCACTGTGCAGCCCGAACTGATGACTATTCAATTCCGCGCGCACCCGCCCCGGATGCGGTGACAGCAGCAGAATACGGTTCCCCACCACCAATGCTTCTTCAATCGAATGCGTCACGAACAGCATCGTAAAACGCATCTCTTCCCACAACGTCTGCAACTCTTCCTGCATCTTGCGGCGCGTGAGTGCATCGAGCGCGGCAAACGGCTCGTCCATCAGCAGAATTTTCGGCTGCATCGCCAGCGCCCGGGCAATGGCCACGCGCGCCTTCATGCCACCTGACAATGTGTGCGGATATGCATCGGCAAAACGGGCCAGGCCAACTTTACCGAGCCAGTCGGTAGCGCGATCAAAGGCATCGCGCTTGCCCACACCCGATACCAGCATTGGAAACATCACATTTTGGCGCACCGTTTTCCACGGCGGCAGCTGGTCGAATTCCTGGAACACGACGATGCGGTCCGGCCCCGGCGCGGTGATGGCCTGGCCGTCCAGCGTCAGGGTGCCGGCGGTTGGCGCGATAAAACCGCCGACGGTTTTCAGCAGCGTCGACTTGCCGCAGCCAGAAGGTCCCAGCAACACGAACCGGTCGCCTTCATGGACATCGAAGCTGACGTTCTCGGTGGCGCGAGCGGCACCGTAATCAATGGTTACGCCAGTTGCCCTCAGCAGCGGGCCAGGCGTGCCGGACTGGAAGGGAAAGACAGCCATCCTAACTCCCCTTTTCCAACGCCGGATGCTCGAAGAAGTAATCGCGCCAGCTGGCCGGCTGCTTCTTGATGGCGCCGGCCTTGAACATAAATTGCGCCAGGCCCAGCGTATTTTCAGGCGCCACCTTGAATTGCACTTGCGGATTCTTGATGACTTTTAACAGCAGCGCACGGTCGAGGCTGCCCTTGTTGATGCGCAGGTAGGCGTCGGCAGCCAGCTCCGGATTTTTCGTGATCAATTTCGCCGCTTCATCGAGCGCGCCGATGAACGCGCGGTAGGTTTTCGGATTGTCTTTCACAAATTTTTCCGTGGCATACAGCACCGTCGCCGAGCTTGGCCCGCCCTGCACATCGAAGGAATTCAGGACGATATGCGCCTTTGGATTGCCAGCCAGTTCCTGGTCCTGGAACGGCGGCTTTGCAGAACGATTTTAAGTCCATAAGGGGTGGGTGGGTGGCATCGGCACCAGTGTACATCAGGAATTTTATCCCGATCTGGCCCTAACAAAGGGACGTCAAGTGTCCATTTTTTTCGTCCATAGGGATCAAAAAGTCACTTCCAAAGTCTCTGCCTTCCAATACCCCGCGAACGATCACGTTCAATCCTGGGGAAGGAGGGGCAAAACCACTCCCCTGCTGCCACTGGTTACGGTTGGGTCGCTACGGCGGCGCGAAGGGTGCGCTGCGCCGGGTGCTTGCCAGATCCCAGCGCGGAAGACGCTGTGCTGCGTAAGCGTCCAGCCCACCCATCTATGAATTCCTGATTGCCACGACCACACTACGTTCTTCAATGATTGTGGAGAAAATCGTGGTGAGTGAGGAACAGAAAAAAGCATGGCAGAGGCTTGTGACGCA
>JALYUM010000094.1 GCA_030853745.1 Pseudomonadota bacterium
ACATCGACCCGGCCCAGCACCGGCGCCGCCACGTAGCCGACGCCGCGCGCGACGTGCAGCGCCGCCATCTCGCGCGCGAACGCCACCGAGACCGTCGCCATGTTGACGTGGACGCTGCCCGGCGCCATCGCGGCCAGCACGCCGCCATCGACCAGCACTGCGCGGGTGGCGTCATCGTCGGCCAGCATCGAAAACACCACATCGGCCAGGCCGCATTCAGCCGGCGTGGCGGCAGCACGCGCCCCCTGCGCGACCAGTGCCTGGACCGGGTCCTGGCTGCGGTTCCAGACCGTGAGCGGCTGGCCGGATGTCAACAAATTGGTGGCCATGTGCTGGCCCATGGCGCCGAGGCCGAGGAAGGCGATTGTCATTGCGGATGCTCCTGAAGATAGGATCCGTATTAGAGCAGCAATGTCATGTCGACGTAGTGGCGTGTTCGCGCGACAATGCCAGCGTCCACGTGGCGCCAGTGTTTGCAGCGCGCTCGCGCAGGCCCGGCAGGCCTGTACCTCGGCCGGGATGTCGCAGCCATCGTCGGGTCACCGTCAAGCCGACGCCGCCTGCACTGTAATCAAGGGTTGCCGTCACATGGCTGGGCTGCGCATGGACGAACACATTCCACACGGATTCGCGTGCAATCGCCAGCAGCGCTTCCGATGGTCTGGTCGACACCGGCCGCACCAATCATCATGACATGGCCGATGCATGAGAATCCCGCCGAAAAAAGTGAATGGCGCGTAACAGGATCGGTAACATTTGAACCGAACATTGACGGTCGGAAATTTGCACGGGGGTGATGACGGAGCGGCCGACTCCGACCGAAATCGACGGACTCACTGCGGGCGAACCATGGGCGAACGTGGCGTGCCGCACAGTAGCGGCCTTCGCCGCACTGCACAATCGGTGCATGTCATTCACCAGGAGTTTCCATGTCAACGCCACGCATCTCCACCGTTAAACCACGCCAGGGTGCCGTCATCGGCGCCGCTGTACTTGCCGGCAGTCTGGCTGCCGCCTTCATGTTCGTACGTACCAAAACGGCAGCAGCCGAACGTGCCCATCCACCGGCAGGCAAGTTCATCGAAGTCGATGGCGTGCGCCTGCACTATCTTGACCAGGGCACCGGCCCGGTCGTCGTGTTGCTGCACGGGAACGGCGTGATGGCCGAAGATTTCAGGTTCAGCGGCCTGTTCGACAAGCTGGCCGAGACCCACCGCGTCATCGCATTCGACCGTCCCGGCTTCGGTTACAGCGAACGGCCCGGGTCGACCACTTGGACGCCCGAAGCGCAGGCGCGCGTGCTGCACCTGGCGTTGCGCGAACTGGGCATCGACCAGCCGATCGTCGTCGGCCATTCCTGGGGCACGCTGGTGACGCTGGCCCTGGCGCTCGACTACCCGGGCCAGGTCCGCGCCATTGCACTGCTGGGTGGGTATTACTATCCGAGCCTTCGCGTCGATGCATTTGTCAACGCGCTCGCGGCGGTGCCGGTGATCGGTACGCTGTGGCGCCATACTGCCGCGCCGTTGCTGGGCAGGCTGCTGTGGCCGGCGATGTCGAAGCAACTGTTTTCACCCGCACCGGTGCCGGCCCGCTTCGGCCAGCTGCCACCGTGGCTGGCGCTGCGGCCGTCGCAGCTGCAGGCAGCCGCGGCAGAAAACGGGCTGATGGTGCCGGCCGCGTATCGCCTGGCAAAGCGCTACGGTGAACTGACGTTGCCGGTGGCACTGGTGGCCGGCGCGGGCGACAAGCTGATCGATCCCGAGAAAAACACGGCCCGCCTGCACAACGACCTGGCTGCCAGCGGCTTGCGCATGACCGAGGGTGCCGGACACATGCTCCACTACAGCAAGGTGGAAGAAATTGTCGAGGCCATCGGCAAGCTGTAAGCCCATCCGTGACCGCAGCGTCACGAAATGGCACGCGTTTTCATCGCAGCGCAGCATTTAGTTGCTTACGCGCCATTTTTCAGCTACGGTCACGGCTTCACCCGATTGTCCCCGTTTTCATCCCAGGTCCAGATGCAAGAACACTCCCCTTTCAACCGGCTGAGCGCGAGCGCAGTCGTCACCGCTTCCTGCATGCTGGGCCTGCTGTATTTCGGACGCGATGTGTTGCAGCCGATTTGTCTTGCCTCGATCCTGAGTCTGGCGATTGCGCCACTGGTGCGGCGATTCCGTCGCAGCGGCCTGCCGCGGATGGCCGCGACGCTGCTGTCGGTGGTGCTGGTGGGCGCCTGCGTCGTCGGCCTGTCGACCATTCTCGCGTTTCAGCTGGTGGCGGTGGCGACCGATTTGCCAAAATACCGCGCGGCCATCCGCACCAAGGTCGACAGCATGCGCGTGCTAACCGAGCGCCCGTTCGCACTGATCCAGGCCGAACTGACCGCGGTGGCGCCGTCGCCGTCGACGCCGCCAGCGCGGCGCGGCGCAGCCTTGACAGCGAGTTCCAACCAGCCGGTACCGGTTGAAATCCGTGCGCCCCGCCTGACCACGCGCGATGCGATCGCGCGCGCGTTTGCGCTCGCATGGGGTCCGGTCGGTTCGGCCGGCGTGGTGATGGTGCTGCTGGTATTCATTTTGCTCGAACACGAATCGCTGCGCGACCGCCTGATCCGGGTGGCCGGCCGCGGTGAAACGCGGCGCACCATCAAGGCGCTGTCGGACGCCACCACAGGCGTCTCGCGCTTCTTCTTTTCGCAGTTCATCGTGAACGTCACTTTTGGCGGGCTGATCGGGCTGGCGTTATGGGTGGCCGGCGTCCCGCACGCGGCGCTGTGGGGCGTATTGTCCGGCCTGCTGCGCTTCGTGCCCTACCTCGGCATCCTGCTGGCCGGCGCCATCATCGCCTTGTTTGTCGCGGCGATCGACCCGGGCTGGACGCTGGCGCTGTCGTGCATGAGCCTGTTCATCGGCCTGGAAATGATCGTTGCGAATATTGTCGAGCCGAAGGTGTACGGCCAGAGTTCGGGCATGTCGCCGCTGGCGATTATCGTCTCGGCGCTGTTCTGGGCTGCCATCTGGGGTCCGGTGGGCCTGCTGCTGTCGACGCCGATGACGCTGTGCCTCGTCGTGGCCGGGCGCCATGTGCGCTCGCTCGAACTGGTCACCACGCTGCTGGGCGATACGCCAAGCGTGAACGCGGCCGAGCGCCTGTACCAGCGCTTCCTGATCGGCGACACCAACGCCATCATCAGCGATGCGCGCGCCTACCTGCGCCAGAGCAGTTTTGCCCGCTACTGCGACCAGATCCTGCTGCCTGGGCTGTGGCTGTCGGCTACCGACAACCGCAATGGCAATATCGACCAGGCCCAGGAAGCGCGCGTGCGCGCCGCGATTGCCGATGTGGCAGCCACGCTGACGCCGGTGTCGAGTGCGCCCGCGCGCAGGCAGCGTCGGCGCGATGTGTCGCTGCTCGACGGCCACGTCGGCGCCCATCTGCGGCGCATGCGCGAAGCCCGTCTCGGCCAATGGCAGGGTCCGCTCGACGTGCCGGTGCATTCGATCGTGCTGTGCTGCGGCCTGCGCTCGGACCGCGACGACCTGCTGACCGAATTGCTGGTGCGGGCGTTGCGCGAAGTGGGGGTGGATGCGCGCAGCGTGACGGTGGGCAGCGAGGATGCGCCCGGTGAAGAAATGCCAGGCCTGGAAAAAGCCAACCTGGTGTCGTCGGTATTTCTCATCTATCCGACCGATGCCACGCTGGAAGCCTGGAGGAAGGCCGCCGTCGAACTGCGCGTGGCGCTGCCCGATGCGCTGTTTGCCACCATCCGCCTGCCGTTCGACGAACGCACCGCGAACCCGGCCGTCGTGGAAGAGCAGGTCGACATGATCCTGCGCTCGTACGAAGAAGGGCTGGCGTTCGTGGTCCCCGAAAAAGCCGCCGCGGCGTAATTACGCGCCCAGCAAGGCCTGGCCGCATACCCGGATGGTCTGGCCGCTGATGCCGGACGCGCCCGGCGTGGCCAGAAACGTCACCAGCTCGGCGACGTCGCGCGGTTGCCCGCCCTGTTTCAGCGCATTGGCGCGCCGCCCGATTTCGCGCAGCATGAACGGCATTGCGTCGGTCATCGGCGTCTCGATAAAGCCCGGCGCCACGGCATTGATACAGATGCCGCGCCCCGCCAGCAGCGGCGCCTGCGCGGCCACATAACCGATCAGCGCTGCCTTCGACATGGCGTAATTGGTCTGGCCCACGTTGCCGGCAATGCCGCTGATCGAGGACAGGCAGACGATGCGGCCGGCGTCCCGCAGCACACCGTCGTCCAGCAGCGCGCGATCGATGGCAGCTGCGGCGCCGAAATTAATGTCCATCACCAGGTCCCAGTACGGCGCCATCATGTTGGCCAGGCGCCGGTCGCGCGTGATGCCGGCGTTGTGCACGACGATGTCGACACCACCGCATCCGGCCAGCAAAAACGCGGCCACCTGCTGCGCTGCATCGTCGGCTGCAATATCACACACCAGCGCTGTCAATCCATGGCGGCTGCAGGCGGCGTCGAGCGCAGCGCGGCTGGCGGGCACGTCCAGCGCCACGACGCGCGCACCCTCTTCCACGAGCCGCTGGGCAATGGCCAGGCCGATGCCGCGCGCCGCCCCGGTGACCAGCGCCACCTTGCCGGCCAGCGCCTGCACGACTGGCGCACTGGCCGGCGCCGCCACCTGATCGTGCAGGTGCACCACTTGCCCCGTCACGAACGTCGCCTGGCGGCCGCAGAAAAAGCGCACCGGGCCGGCCAGTCGATCGGACGCAGCGCGGCTGGCGTAGACCAGGTTGACGGCAATGCCGCGCGGACCGAGTTCCTTGGCGAGGGCGCGCATAAACCCTTCGCTGCCGCGGGCCATGGCCGCGCTCACCGGGTCGCTCGTCTCGTGCGGCGCGGCCGCCGCGATGAGGACGCGCCCATTCACGGCAAGGCGCCGCAATACCGGGTGAAACGCGGTGTACAGCAGGCGGATGGCAGCCACCGTGGCACAGGCCGTGGCGTCGACAATCAGGATGTCGATGCGGGTGGTGTCGCTTAGTGCGACGGCCGCATCGAGGTGGACCGGTACCGCACCGCCGCGCGCCAGTGCTGCCAGCATGGGCGCCAGCGCATGGCCCCCGGGCGTGCCGGCGTACTGGACATGCAGGCCGGCAAAGGGCTGATCAATGTAACCGCCGGTGACGCGGGCCAGCGATACCGGATTCGGCAAGCCTGCCGCGCGCGCCAGTGGACCGGTCAAAAAGTGCTTGTGCAAGTCTGCCATCCAGTCGCTCATCGTGCCACCCCGTGTATGGTTGAGCTTACATTTTACGTGTTGCCAGCTTGAATGGAAAATATCCTGACAAAGCATTTACGATAGCATCGCGGTATGACACCAGGAGGGAGTAACACTGATGTGCGGACGATTCGACCAGAGCCAGACGGCACGCTATTACGCCAGCGTATTTGGCTGGGCAGATGCACTGTATGACAGCGAAGCCGCGCCGCTGTTCAACGTCGCGCCCGGCACCTACCGGCCAGTCATGCATATCCAGGATGGCGAACGCCGCGTCGACGATGTGTTCTGGAGCTATCGTGCAAAATGGGCGGACGGCAAGGTGCCCATCTGCGTGAACGCGCGCATGGACAAGCTGGCCAACCGTTACTGGGCGCCGCTGCTGAAAAAGGGCCGCGCCGTGGTGGCCGCCGAGGGCTGGTACGAATGGACCGGCGAAAAGGGTCACAAACAGCCGTGGCATATCCACCGCAAAGATGGCGCGCCGCTGTTCATGCTGGCCATCGGCAATTTTGGCGCCTATACCGATCACCGGGCCGAGGCCGGTTTCGTGCTGGTCACCGACGATGCCACCGAGGGCATGCTCGACGTCCACGACCGGCGCCCGGTGGTGCTGAATGCCGAGGATGCCGCGCTGTGGCTCGACCCGGCCATTTCTCCTCAGCAGGCGCTGGAACTGGCGCGCCGCAGTGCCGTGCCGGAAGATCAGTTCGCCTGGCACAAGGTCAGTCTGGCCGTGAATCGGGCCGGCACCGATGGTGCGCAGGTGGCGCTGGCGCTGGACGATTGAACCGGTAGCGCGTGTGGGAGCGACACGTCATGCCGTGCTGCAGTGCAATCGATCGGCGGTGTTGGTGTCCGACAGATATTCCCACCGCCGATAAGCGCATAAATATTGCGCAATATCGAAGTTTCGGAGGCAACTTTTAACGATCCACGCGGGTCTTACCCAGGTAGCGTTCATTTGACCTGGGAGATATTGCGATGGAATCCGTTTTACAGTTGAAGCAGGCTTTGCAAGTCGGCGAAATCTATGCCGGCCTGATTTTGGGAAAAGACGGGCAGCACGACTATCACGTGGTGCTGCTGCCGGACGACGCGGGCGATGTCAGCTGGGAAGGCGCCCGCAGCTGGGCCAACCGGCATGGTGGCGAGTTACCGAATTGCCGCGAGCTGTCGCTGCTGTTCGCCAACCTGCGCGAGCAATTCCAGCGCGAGTGGTACTGGTCACGCGAGCCGCACCCAAGCCGCGTCCAGCTGGTGTGGGGAGAAAACTTTGCCAGCGGCATCCAGACCGCGTACGGCCGCCAGTTCCACGGCCACGCGCGCGCGGTGCGGCGCGTGGCCATCGAGGAGCACTGATCTGTCGACCAGTGGATCAATTTACCAGTCCACCAGCGCGCCGCGCAGTGTCGGTCGGTAGGTCAGCCGGTCAGCCGGTCAGTTTGCCGGCACGCTGGCCCGGCCGATCGGCTGGTCGGTATTGGCCAGGAACCAGGCGGTGGTGCTCATCACGGCGACGTGGCGGCGCAGGTTCTCCGGGTCGACCTTGTCGAGGGTATCGGCTGGCGAATGGTGATAATTGAAATAATCCGAGCTGTCCATCAACGGTTCGAAGCTCGGCACGCCTGCCAGTTCGAGGCCGGACAGGTCGCCCGTGCCGAGCGCATCCTCGCGCACAAAACCGCCTGCGCCGATGGGCAACAACGCGGCTTTTAACGGTGCAAAGTATTTGACGGCCTGCGGCGTCACGCTCGCACGCACGCCGAATGCGCGCCCCGATCCGTTGTCGTCCTCATACGCGGCGAAGTGCTTTTCCGTATTCGCCGTTTGCGAGGCCAGGTAAGCGCGGGCGCCGCGCGTGCCATTTTCTTCATTCATCCAGGCAATCACCCGAATCGTGCGGCGCGGCTTGAAGTTGAGCTTTTTGAGGATGTCGATGACTGCCATGGCGCTGGTGATGCCGGTACCGTCGTCGTTGGCGCCGGTGGCCAGGTCCCACGAATCGAGGTGACCGGAAATGATGACGACTTCATCGGCCTTGTCGGTGCCAGGCAGGTCGGCGATGACATTGAAACTGTCGGCATCCGGCAGGTTTTGCGGCGTCAACGTCAGGTGCATCTTGAGCGGAACGCGCGCACCGTGCGCACCGTTGGCACCGTGCGCACTGCGTTCCGCCAGGCGCGTCATCAACAGCGCGTCTTCGATCGTGACGGCAGCGGCGGGAATGCGCGCGTCATCCTGCAGACCGGAGCTGCCGGCATGGGGAATCCGGTATGCCGCCCCACCCACGGCGCGCACCAGTGCCGCCGCTGCGCCCATTTCCGCGGCCATGCGCGGACCGGCGACACGGTAGGCCACAGCCTGACCGTATGCGATGCCGGCGCGGCCGCTGTCCGCCATTCTCTGGTCGAATGGCACGTCGAACACCACGATGCGGCCTTTGACTTCGGCAGCGCGCGCCTTCAGCTCATCGAAACTGTGCACCACGATGACCTCGGCGGTGATGCCCGCAGCCGGCGTGGCGCCCGAGCCGCCCAGCGCGGCCAGAACAATCTTTTGCGACAGCCCGGCAGGACGGCCAGGATAATCGACCAGCGTTGCGGTTTCCACGCCGCGCACCCAGTGCGGCACCTTGACCGGCTGCAACGTCACTTTGGCGCCGAGTTTGCGCATCGCGTCAGCCACCTGGTTCACCGCTGCCGCTGCACCCGCCGAACCGGACAGGCGTGGGCCGATCAGGTCGGTCATGTCGGTGAGTTGCCCGTAGGCGTAATCGCTCTTCATGGCGGCATCGCGCACCTGTGCCAGCGCAGCAGCCTCGGTGACAGGCATGGCGGGCGTAACAGCATACGCGGAGAAGGAAACGAGGGAACTGGCGACGAGGGTAACGAGGGGCAACTGGCGGCACTTCATGCGGCGAATCCTTGGTGGGGTGGCGTAAAACAAAACAATACCCCATCCACTGCTGCTGCGCTAAAAATATTGCCGTACTTACATCAAATTCACGCCGGCACGAGGCGCACCAGCGTAATTTCAGATGGTGCGCCGAAGCGTTTTGGCGGGCCCCAGTAGCCGGTGCCGCGGCTGGTGTACACCCACAGTTTGCCCAGACGGTTCAGGCCGCTGACATACGGCTGCTGCAGGGGCACAAACAAATTCCACGGGAAAAACTGGCCGCCGTGGGTATGACCTGACAGCTGCAGGTCGAAGCCGGCGTCGGCAGCTGCCGCGGCGCTGCGTGGCTGGTGCGCCAGCAAGATGCGCAGCGCCAGGCCTTTTGGCGCGCCGTGGGCGGCCTGGCGCGGATCGCTTTTATGCTCGGGGTTGAAGTGATGCGCCGTGTAATCTGCCACGCCGGCAATCATCAGGCTGGCAGCGCCGCGGGTGCGGATAACGTGCTGGTTCGTCAACACCGTCACGCCGAGACGGCGTAATTCCGCGATCCATGCATCGGCGCCCGAATAATATTCATGGTTGCCGGTCACGAAGAACGTGCCATCCGGCGCTGCCAGGCGCGCCAGCGGCGCCGTGTGCTGGGCCAGCCGCGCCACAGTACCGTCCACCAGGTCGCCGGTAATCGCAATCGCGTCGGCATTCAGCGAGTTGACCTTGTCGACTATCCTGCTTAAATATTTGCGCTTGATGGTGGGGCCGACGTGAATATCGCTGATCTGCGCAATCGTGTAGCCATCCAGCGCCGGCGGCAAACCGACCACGGGAACATCCACATGCTTTACCCGCGCCAGACGCCGCGCATTGAACAGGCCCACCAGCGTGACGACAATCGCCAGCAGCGGCACACCCAGCGCCAGTTCACGCGCCGCATCCGGCCATGACCACGGAGACAGGTGCAGCGCCAGCAACAACACGTCGCGCCCGAAGGTCAGCACCAGCAACGACGAAAAGAACCCCATCGCCAGCAAGCCGGCCCAGGCCAGTTGCTCGGCACCGCGGCGCCGTTTGAAGTACGGCGACAACAGGCCGGTGGGCACCAGCAGCGTCGAAAGCACCAGCAGCACGATGCCGGCCAGGGTGCCCGCCACGCCCATTTCCAGTGCGGGAATCAGGCGAAATCCTATATAGATGTGCAAGGTAAACAATAAAAACAGGACGGTGGCGATGGTGCGACGTGGGGGCATGGGGTTTCCAGAAAATGTGCAATCAGATTGCACATGGGGCAAGTTAGCGATATTGCAAGAGGCGATAAAGGAAGCGCGCGAATGTTACAGACCGATATCCACATGTAAGATTCTGTATTAGCACGTGGAGTGTGCGCAGGGCAGGAATATAGTCCACTCATGCCCTGGCGCTTAGCGATCATTCGATCACCGTTAAGGGAAAAGGATAATGCCATGTTCACGAATAAAGTCTTTGGTGCGGTGCTGGTAACTGCGGCCGCAATCGCCTCGGCGACCGTTTCCACCTCGGCCATGGCGCAAGATCGCGGTGTGAATACCGCCGTCGGCGCGGTGCTCGGCGCGGCAGTCGGCGGTAGCGCCGGTGGCCGCAACGGCGCTATCGTCGGTGGCGTACTGGGTGCAGCAGTCGGCAATTCGCTGTCGGATCGGAATGATCGCTATTACGATAACCGCCGTTACGATAACCGCGGTTATGCCAGCACCGGTTATTACGAGTCGGCCCCGGTGTATGTTGAGCCGCGTCCCGTCTACGTCGAACCGCGCCCGGTGTATGTCGAATCGCGTCCTGTCTATTATTCGGAGCCTCGCTATTACGCACCGCCAGTGGTGGTCTACGGCGGCGGCCGGGGCTACTACCGCGGCGATCGCGGTTATTACGATCGCGGCTACGGCCACGGCCATGGTGGCTATTACGGTCGTTAAGCCTCAGAAGATGGAACAAAAACCGCGTGGTGTACGCGGTTTTTTTATGCCTGCGTTTTCCTCTGCCCCCGGCTAAGCGCGACCAGGATCATCGACGGGGGACACCATGCAGCGAGCGGGCAGCGTCATTACATTGGGGACGCAGCAGTACGTCCTGCGCGAACGCATCGCGGCATCGAGCTACGGCGTGTTGTGGCGCGCGGACGCCGAGCATGGGCCGGTGGCGCTGAAACTGGTCAATGCCGAGCAGATGACGCGGGCCGATGTCGACCAGCGCCCGGCCTGGACCGCGTCGGCCCGGCGCGAAATCGATTTTTTAAAGGCACTGGCGCCATGGGATGCGCGCCACATCGTGCGCCTGCTGGCCAGCGGCGACGTGGATGGTTTGCCGGCCATGGCGCTCGAACTGCTCGATGGCGACCTGGCGCGCCACGATGTATCGACGCTGGATAGACAACTGGCGCTGGCATGGATTGGCCAGCTCAACCAGGCGCTGGCCAAGGTGCACAGCCACGGCTGGCGCTATCTCGACCTGAAACCGGCAAATATCCTGCTCGACCGGCGCGCAAATGTCATCAAACTCGCTGATTTCGGCACCAACCGCGACTTGCACGACAATGCCGCCCATGCCTATGCGGGCACGGCCAGCTGGCAGGCGCCGGAACAGTTTTTCCCCGATCCGCAGCAGCGTTTCCACAGCGACGCGCGCAGCGATTATTTTGCACTGGGCGCCCTGCTCTTTTACCTGGTCTGCGGCGGCCGGCAACTGCGCTACGGGGCTGCCTGCGGTGCCGCGTGGCGCGAACATGGCAGCGCCGGCGCCATCAAGCTGCGCGCTGCGCACCAGGGCGCCGTGCCCAGGGTGTTGCAGGACGATGAAGTCGCGCTGTTCGTCGCGCGCGGCGGCGCCCGCGCCCTGCCGTTATTGACAAGCCTGCTGGCAATTGCGCCAGACCGGCGCCCGCGCCACGCACTCGATATCAGCCGTGCGCTGCAACAGGCCGCATGATGGGCCGTGTAACCAGGTTGACCGTCAGCGCCTGCGCGCTCGCGTTCCTGTGTGCACTGCAGCTGTTTGCGCTGGTGCGTGCGCCGGCAGCGTTTTATCCATCCGCCATCGATGTCACGCTGCGGCCCGGCGACAGCATCGTGCTGGGTCAGCAGGAACTGGCCGCACCCTATGCCGAAGCGCGCCATCTTGCCATCCGGCGCGATGCTGCCGGCGCCTGGTTCGTCCGCAACGCCAGTGCCGGCCGCGCCTTGCTGCTGCAAAGTGGCAGCGACGAACACCACACCGGCACCGCCACGCTGGTGCCGGGACAACGCTTTCAACTGGGCGCCACGGTGTTTACGCTGAACAGTGCCACCGCCTTCAGTGGCGCCGGCCAGCACTGGGATTATGACGGCGCCACCTTGCGCCGCGATAAACACGCTTTGCCCGCCTGCCCCGACAGCCACGCCGGCGCGCGCATCGTCGCCGCCTGGAACCGGATGGCGCCGCGTGCGCTGACGCTGGCGCGCCCCCTGGTCTTTGGCGGCAGCCTGTATTGCGGCAACCGGCTCGGTGTGAACGGCATCGATCCGGGCGCCGCGGCCGCCAGCCGCGCCGACCATGGCGTCGACTTGCGCAGCACCACGCTGGCGCCGCTGCTGGTGGATGGTGTGCCCCTGGCCCAGCGCGACTATGCGCTCGATGGCGTGACAGCACTGGTCGCCGGACGCACCCGCTTCAAGCTTGCGATAGACATCGACCATCTGGTGCTGCGTCCCGTCAGCCACGTTGCGCTGTTCACCCAGCCGCGGGCGCCGCTGCCGGCTGCCGTCGCATGGCACTGGCAGCAGCGCGGTATGTGGACCTTGCCGCAGGCAGCCGTCTGGCCGGCGGCACTATTATTACTGGACGTACTCGCAGGGTGCGTCTGGCGCGCACTGGGCGGCAGCATTCTGGTGACCTGGCGCGCGGCCGGTGGCTTGATTGCCGGCGCCGGCGTCGCGGCCCTGCTGCTGGCCCGCGCTGGCAACTCGCCCGGCATCGGCGTCTCGCTGCTGCTGGCCTGGGCCGCGTTGTGGTATTTGCTGCTGGCGCCCGGCAAGCTGCACTGGCTGACGATTGCTGCCGTGCTGCTGCTCGCCACTGGTCTGCTGGCGCAACTCGAACTGGGCTTGGGCGGCGCCGAATCGTCATGGTTGCGGCATGTGCAAAAAACCGCGTGCCTGCTGGCCATCGGCGCCGGGCTCGGCGTCCAGCCGCGGCTGTTCAGACGCGCGCTGCCGTTGTCGCAATCGACACTGGAATGGCTGCTGCTGGTGCTGGCCGCGCTGGCGCTGTGCGCGCTTCTGCTGCAAGTGGCGTTTGGCGACGAAACCGGTGTGTTCGACATCCAGCCGGTGGAGTTTGCCAAGCTGGCACTGACCGCGTTGTCGGCGCATTGCCTGGCCATCGGCATGGGAGCGCAAGCTGTCCCCGGCGGCGTGCGGCGCTGGCTGCGCCTGGCCGCACCGGCCTTGCTGTTCATCGTATTGCTGGCCATGGCGCTGGTGCAGGTCGACGATTTTTCGCCGCTGATCCTGCTGCTGGTGTGGACCACATCCATGGCGCTGGCCTACGCGCTGGCCAGCCGCACGTTTTTATTAGCCGCGACCGTGGGCCTGGTGGCCGCGCTGTGCGTCGGCGGCGTGGCGTTCCTGCATAGTGCCGGACCTGCGGAAGTGGCCAACTGGCAGTTCTATGGCGACCGCTTCCTGGTCTGGCTCGACCCTGCCACCCACCCGCACACCGGCCAGCAGATGCTCGCCGGCGGCCGCGCCATTGCCGATGGCGGCTGGTGGGGCAGCGACAGCGTGGCAGGGTTCACCACCCTCGGCCATTCGGCTGGCAGCGCCATGCGCATCCCGGCGGTGCAGGACGATTTTGCACCGTCCTTCTTCCTGAACCGGCACGGCCTCGCCGCCGCCCTGATGTTATGGCTGCTGCAGGCGCTGTTCATCGCCGGCCTGCTGCACGTGGCGGCGCGCGCGTGGACGGCGAGCGTCGCCGCGCGCGATTTCCGCCACGCGCGCGCGCACCGGTTCTGCTTCTTCGCGCTGTGTGGCGGCGCCGCGTTTGTGCTGGGCCACCTGCTGCTGTCGTGGGGGACCAACCTGGCCATTTTCCCCATCATGGGCCAGCCCATGTCGTTCCTGTCGGCCGGCGGCAGCCACCTGCTGTTTTTCATCTGCCCCCTGCTAGCGTTTGCTGCATTCAGCGCGCAATCATTCGAGGAGAGTTAATCATGCCGGTCTATGTACAACACGAGGTGCTCGGGAAAATCAGCGATGTCTTCAATGCCGACGCCTTGTGGCAGGCGCCCGGCATGTCCCTGTTTGCGCGCCAGCCGCTGCTGCGCGACCTGCTCGAACGCTCGCCGCGCGAACAACGCGGGCGCGACGCCACGCGCTGCTTTTCCCACGTCACGCTGACGCTGCCGCAGGAAGACGTCGACGACGACCGCCACCTGACCCGCGGCGCGCGCGTGCGCGACCTGGCCGATTCGCTGGCGGCGCTGCACCTGAAGGATTTCGGCGATCTGCTCAACGGCGACGAGGTGCGTTACGACGTGATCGGCGCCGAGGCGCTGGCCCCGGGCCAGGTGCATGTCAAATTCGGCCACGCCGTCTACCTGCCGGCGCCCGGCGAAAAACCGCTGTACATGGTCACTGCCTCGCGTGACAGTGCGATCTGGAAACCGGTTTGTCCGGTGTATCCGCACCAGCGCCTGGCGCTGCTGGGCCCGGATGCAGACGGCGCCAGCCACGCGGTGGCCGACTGGCCGTTCGGCCCCGACACCGCAGTATTGCTGATCAACGATGGCCCCGACGGCCCGCTGGAAGTGCAGGTCCGCCCAAAGGACGCCTACGAATGCCAGTTCGACCCCTTGAGTGGCTACTACACCATCAAGGCCAGGGGCGCGGCCCAGCGTTTGCTGCTGAAAGTGACCCGCACCGCGGCGGTGACGCGCGCGGTTGCCGACGCACCGGTCAAACCGGCCACCGTGTGGAAGACGCGCAGCCTGGACCCGATCGATTCGATCGATTCGATCGATTCGAACGATTCGATCAATCCGATCAACCCAATTGCGCCGACGGCGGTCCCGCTGGCGCGCATGCAGGCGCCTGCCAGCGACGCGACGTACGCGCCCATCGCCCAGCAGCGCGTCAGCCTGGCGGCGCTGGCCTTGCCGCGCCTGTCGCGCTACCGCGAAACCGGCGCCGCCACGCTGGCAGTGCGGCTCGACCGCGCACTGGCGCCCACTGCGGGCGAGGCGGCCATCAGCTTCGAAGTCGATGCCGGCGATGTGCTGCACGCCATCACGCCAGCCGGGCGCCAGCGCATCACGGCGCCGGCCAGTTTTACGCCCGTCGATGATCTGCACGCAGTCAGCCTGAGTGCGGTTGCGCCAGCCATGGCGGACCGTTACAGCGCACTGCTGCACATCCCGCTGGCGCACGCGACGGCCGTGGCCGGCGGCGCGCGCCTGGTGTTCGGCCGCGGCGCACCGATGCTGGCCACCCTGCGCGTGCTCGACGCTGCCGCCGGCCTGCGCTCGGCCACGGCAACCATCGACAACGCCGACCGCCTCGGCCTGTCGCGCAAGGCCTTCAGTTTTGAAGCAGTCGCAAACGGCTATCAGATCGTGCGTTTGTCCAGCACGCAGGCGCTGTTCCACCTCGATGCCGCCTATGGCTTCGTGGCCAGCATTGTCGATGCCGCGCCCTATCTGCTGCCACCCGGCCATCACCTGGTCGCCGGCCATTATGTGCTGCGCTTCGATGCCTGACTTCGCCCATCCTTTCGCCCACCCCGGCTGGCTGCTGGCGGCGTGCGGTGCGGCGGGCCTGATCGTCACGCTGGTGCTGGCGGCATTCCTGACACCGCGGCACTGGTGGCGCCGCGCGAATGTGCGCGCGCTGACAGTGCTGGTGGCGGGTACGGCGGCGTTTGGCTGGCTGTTTCTGCTGGGCGCCGGTGCGCTGATGCCGCGACCGGTGCGGTCAGCCTCGGCGCCGGTGGCGGCGCTGATGCCGATGCCGATGCCGATGCCGGTGAGCATGGCACGCGTGCCGGTCATCCAGCACTATCGGGTGTTCGACGATCTGAACCTGCGCGCCGCCAGCGGAACGGCGGCCGCCCGCATCGCCATCGTCCCCGCCGGTGCGGTGGTGGCGACGACGGGGCGCCGCGACGGCGACTGGTGGGAAGTATCGGCCCGTGTCGACGGGCGCACTGTCACCGGCTGGGCCAGCAGTCTGTGGTTGCGCCGCGCTGACGAAACCGGATCAGCGCGCGCGCCAGAATTGCCAGCCCGCTGACGGTGCCGATGCTGACGTATCGGCTGGTGATGGATCGGCTGGTGATGTATTGGCTGGTGACGCAGCGGCTGGTGACGCAGCGGCTGGTGACGAATGGGCTGGTGACGTATCGGCCGGCGCCGCCATTCCCTGCGTCCGCGCCGGGTGGCGGCTGCCCAGCGGCCGGCCGTCACGCGCGGGAATCGCATCGGCCAGCGCGCTGCGGCCGAGCTTACCGGTGCGGTCCCATTCGTCCTTGTCGATCAGGCTTTTGCGCGCGGCCAGCGCTGCGTGATCGTCAGTCAGCAGATCGGCGACGAGGGGCCAGAGATTACCCCAGCGGCCAGTGTCGCCAGGCCCCGGCCGCACGTCCGGCGCAAGGCCCTGGTCACGCGGGAAGTACGCCATGGCGGACAGCAGCCGGGTGCCATTTTGCCAACCGTGGACCAGGCCAAGTCCCTCGGCAAACTGGAGCAATACAACGCAATCGAGTTCGCTGGAATACGACGCCACGACGGAATTTTCGGCATCGACCACCACGGCCGCCCGGCAATCGCCCCGTGCCAGCGTATCGTGAATGGCAATCCGCCAGCTGTCGCGATCGTCGGCACTGGCCCAGCGCGCCATGTCGAACAATTTCGGCTGCAGCCGCAGCAGGCGCTCGTCCGACAGTGTCAGCGCCGGCACCCTGACCGGCTCTTCCTCAATGACCGCCGCGCATCCGCAGCGCGCCAATGCCTGCGCGTATTTTTCAGCTGCCGCGTGCGTCAATCCTTTTTTGGCCGTCACCGGCGTGTCGCCCACCAGCGCAGCCACCTGTGCATCGCTGCATTTGAACAGCGTTGCGACCAGCCTTGACGCCAGCGCCACGGTGTAGTCCGGCAGCAGTCCCTGCGTAACTACGCGAAACGTGGAGGATTTCATCAATCGGT